>CAZWZH010000209.1:0-11431 GCA_964638775.1 uncultured Pseudomonadales bacterium | reverse complement strand
CACCGCCGTCAACAAAGCGGCCAGGAGACAGAGCGTACCGCCCAGGTACGCGAACCACGCCAAGGGTATTTCGAGCATTTCGATGAACTCGCCCCGATAGGTGTAGTAGCGCCCCTGCCACAGGAACTGCAGGCCGAATGCAGCCAGGCAGGCTGCCGCGGCGCCTTCGATGAGCCGCTCCCGAACCCGCGCGAGCACCGGCGGCAGCGCTTCTTTCAGCAACTCGACCTGCATGTAGCCCCGCATCGACGACAGGAGCGGCAGGCCCAGGAAGACGACGACGAACACCAGCGCCTGCACCAGCGCGTGCCCGCTGGTGACCGGCTTGCCGAGCAGGTAGCGGCCGAACACGTCGACCACGGTGACCAGCACCATGGCCAGCAGCGCCGTTCCCGCGACCCAGACGAAGATGCTGGATAGTTTCGTGATCAGGCGTTCGATGCCCATGGTCAGCGGGCGCTCAGGCGGCCGAGGCGGGCGGCTTCGCGCCGCACCGCCTGGCGGAACGAGGCGAGCACGGCGGCCCCGTCGATGCCGTTGGCGTCGGCATGCTCGACCCAGTGCTCGTCGATGAAGGCGGCAGCCGCCCGGAACCTGCGCTCGAAGTCCTCGCTCGGCGTGATGCGGACGATGCCGGCGCGCTCGAGTTCCAGGTCGGCATCCCTGGTTCTCTCGATGAACACCCGCGCTGCCCGGCGCGCGAAGGCTTCACCGGAAATGTCCAGGATGCGCCGCCGGTCCGCGGCATCGATACGCTGCCAGCTCGCGTTGTTGGCGACCAGGTAGAAGCCGCCCCAGCTCAGCCCCGCGCCGTCTGCGACCGGCGTCTCGTATTTGAGGAACGGATACAGGTGCAGGCGCGACGTGCCGGTCGGGCCCATGCTGACCCCGTCGATGATTCCCCGGGACAGGCCGTCGTGGATTTCGGGTGCGGTGAGCAACACCGGTATGGCGCCGAGCCGCTCGATCAGCGCTGCGCCCAGTTCACTGGGCGCAGCGATCTTGAGACCGGTGAGATCGGCCATCTCCCGCACCGGTTTCTCGGTGGTATAGAGCTGCTGCAGGCTGCTCACGTGCAGGGCCAGCACGGTCGTGCCTTCGAATTCGCCGGCCGGCGCAAGGTGTCGAAGGTGAGTGCGCCACAGGGCGACGGATATCGACTCCGGGTCGCTGGTGCCGAGGTAAGGCGATTCGTTGATCATGGTGAGCCGGAACCGGCCGGGGTTGGAACTCTGGTTGCCGCCGGCCAGGTCCACCAGCCCGGACCAGGCCATGTCGAAGTTGCGCCGGTAGCTGCCGAGCGGCGCCGTGCTGAAGCGCACCTGAACGCGCCCCCCAGTTATCCGGGCGACATCCCTGGTCCAGGGTTCTAGAACTTCCGAGTGGTAGAAATGGGTGCGCGGGGCGACTTGGTTGATGAGCAACACCTGCCGGTGAAACGTGGCCCGTTCAGCTGCCTGCGCGCGCATCGGGCTGCCGGGGTGACGGCCATCGGCTCCGACGGCCAGGGCGGCGCCCGTGGCGAGATGCAGCAGCGCGGCTACCGTTGCAGCGAATCGGCGCACCGGGCGTTACCAGTCGGACTGCGACCAGTCGAACAGGATGCCCATGGTATCGCCCCGCTGCTCCACGGCCAGGCCGTAGGCTTCAGCGCAATCCGCGGGCGGGAATTCGTGGGTAATCAGTCCGCCGACATCGAAACGCCCGGCCAGCAGGGAATTGAAGAACAGCTCATCGACCTTGCGTTGTGTCCAGCCGTGCCGGTCGTGGCTGTCATGGGTCGCCTGTATGGTCAGGCCCTTGGTCATGACATCGGAGGTGAGATGCTGCCTGTCGGGAAACCCGGTGTCGCCGAGCAGTATCACCTTGCCGAACCGCGCCGCGGCAGCCAGGGCACTCGGAAACACCGCCGGGCTGCCGGTGGCTTCCACGACCACGTCGGGACCGGCGCCGCCGTTCATGGCGCCGATTTCGTCGAGTTGCGCGGCAATGTCGCCGCAGAGCGTATGGGTGGCCCCGCCGCGCGCGGCGTGGCCAAGGCGTCGTGCGGACAGGTCGGAGACGGCGAGCAATCCCACGTTGGCGCTACGCGCCCAGCGCACCGCCATCTGGCCGACGGGCCCGGCGCCGATGATCAATACCTGCCGGCCGGGATCGAACGGCGCTGCGCGGGCGGCGCGGAAGGCGGTCTTGGCGAGACCGCACCAGCAGGCATCCCTGGCGTCCACGGCCTCCGGAACGGGAGAGAGCAGCGCTTCGGGCATTACTTGGTGCGAGCCGTGCGCCATGCGCATATAGATGCGGTCGCCTTCCCCGAAATCCCGGACCGAGGCGCCGACCGCTTCCACCCGGGCCAGCGCCTGAACGCCCGTTTTCAGTTGTGGGAACCCGAAGATTCGATCGTAGTGCGTGCCGGGGTCGTACTTCTGATTCAGGATCGCCGTTTCGGTGCCGATGCTCATCAGGCTGTGAATCGTGCGCACCCGAACCGAGTCGTCCGCCATGTCCGGGAGGCAGAATTCCTGCAGAACCGCGCGGCCGCGCTCCGGAAAGACGATACGGTGGGGCATGGGTGGCGCTTGGTCGCTTCCAGGCAAGTGTGCACTTACTATAGCGAAAACAACCGGTTGGAATCAGCGGCCATGCCTATGATCAGTGCTGGCGGGAAAACGCTCCGGCCCGCCGAGCGAAAAGTGGCCGGGCGGGATCCCGGCAGATTCGACAATCTTTTCCGCGAATGGCAGGTATAGGGCAACGTGGCCGTCGCAGCGAATAGCAGGCATAGAGCGTCGTGGCAGTCGTACTGATCACCGGCTGCAGCAGTGGCTTCGGCCTTGAGGCCGCCCTGGCCTTCGCCCGGAACGGGGATACCGTGGTTGCCACGATGCGCGACCTTGCGCGGAATGGGCGGCTTGCCGCGGCGGCGAAGGAAGAAGCGCTCGCCCTGGAGATGGCGCCATTGAACGTGGCGGAGCCGCACACCTTTGCGGACACCGTCGGCCGGGTGGTCGAGGAGCAGGGCGGGCTCGATGTGCTGGTCAACAACGCGGGCATCAACCGCATCGGCGCGTTCGAGGATACAGCCGAAGCCACGCTGCGGGAGGTGATGGAGGTCAACCTGTTCGGTCCGCTGCTGCTGGCGCGGGCGGTTCTGCCGGTGATGCGTGAACAGGGCGGCGGCTGGATCATCAACGTCAGCTCCCTGTCGGGCATAGCCGGATTGCCTGGCGATGTCTCCTACACCGCCAGCAAGTTCGCGCTTGAAGGCGCCATTGAAGCCCTGCGCCACGAGGTGGACCGCTGGGGTATCCGGGTGGCGCTGGTGGAGGCGGGGCTGCATGCCACCGGGATCTTCGCGGATGCCCTGTCCGGGACTCTGCCGATCCCGGCGGATTCACTCTACCGGCCGTTGATCGAGCGGCGCATGGCCGGCCTCGGCGCCAGAATCGGGGACGCTTTCCCGCCCCGGAAAGTGGGTGAACTGCTGGTTCGCATTGCCGAATCGGATGGCGAGCGGCTACGCTGGCCCGCGGACGAGGTGGCGGAACGCGTGATGGCCACGCTGTTCGGGCTGGATGACCCGGCGCGCGACGAGTTCCTGCGCGGCGTTGCCGGCAGCGACTGGTGGAGCCGCGGCGACCCGGGCCCGGACGCGCCTGGCTGAGGCATAGAAAACCATGACGATTGTTGGTCCGGACGACATCTTCGCCCTCGGCACGGTGCTCCTGGGCCTCGCCTGGTTCGGCTTCTGGGCGGACGGCAACCGCCTGGGCAAGACCACGTCCGGCGTCCTATGGGTCATCATGGGCGGCGTTGCGCTGTCAAATTTCGGTGTGGTTCCCTTCAAGGCGCCGGTCTACGACTTCATCGGCGGCTACCTGGTGCCGCTGGCGATTCCGCTGTTGCTCTACAAGGCGGACCTGCGCCGTATCCTCCGGGAAAGCGGCGCTGTAATCATCACTTTCGGCATAGCCTGCGCCGGTACTGTCATCGGCGCCATGGCCGGGTTCTACCTCATCGACATGGGCGACATCGGCGCCAAGGCCGCCGGAACCTACACGGGTGGCTGGACCGGCGGGGCCGTCAACTTCGTGGCCGTGGCCACCGCCGTAGAAATGACGCCCGACGAAGTATCGGTCGCGATCAGCGCCAACAGCGTGGTCAGCATCATGGCCCTGATCTCGCTCATCACGCTGCCCTCGATCGTGCTGGTTCGCCGCCTGATACCGTCACGAATCATGGGTGAATCGGAACGGGCAGCGGCCATTGCGGCCGAAGACGAACCGGACAGGCTGCACACCAGCCACGTCGCGGGGGCGCTGGCGCTGAGTTTCGTCATCTGCGCCATTGCGTACGCATTCGCCGACTGGATTGGGTTGTCCAACTACGCCATCCTGTTTGTTACCGTGCTGGCCCTGGTAGCCGCCAATGCCTTCCCACGTGCGCTCACGCGCCTCAAGGGCGACTTCGCGCTCGGCATGATCATCATGTACCTGTTCTTCGCAGCCGTCGGTTGCGGCACGGATGCGCTGGCGTTCGTCGATTCCGCCCTGAACCTTTTCTTCTACTCCGTGGTCATACTGGCGGTGCACCTGGTCGTCGTGCTCACCGCCGCCAGGTTCCTGAAAATCGACCTGGCCGAGGCGATCGTCGCCGCCGGCGCCGCCCTGGTCGGCCCCGCACCCGCAGCCGCCATCGCCGCCGCCCGCGGCTGGAAAACGCTGGTAACCCCCGGAATCATGTGCGGGATACTGGGCTATGCCATCGGCACCTTTATCGGCGTGGCTGTGGCCAAGCTGCTGATGTGAAGCAGGACAACCTCATGCAGCCCCTCGAGAAGCCAGCTTCAACGGCGGGCAAGGCCAAAGCGTCGCTGACATTGTTGTTCCTGGTGATGGCGCTGATGCCGTTTGTCTCCGGGAAAGCCGGTGATGCAGCCGATGTCAGCGCGCAGGTGTGGCTGACATACGCGCCGGAACAGGGGGTCTGGAAGGCGAATTACCGATTGTCAAAACCACTGCGCAGGTTCCATTTTGCCGACCGATCTGCGGGGCCGTTGCGTTCCGACAACTGGACGGCGGAGAACAGCGCTGTGGATGTCCAGGACAACTACCTTGAATCCGAGTCGCCGATTCTGGAATTCAATCTTGAATTGGCGCCCGACAATGCCGAGCACGACAGAGTCTATCCTGCAGTCGTTGCGGTGGGACAGGGCAGTCTGGTCAACATCTCGTACCTGTTGGGCGACTACCCCACGACCATCGTAGTTGAATCCGGCGAGGGCCATCTGCTGGTTCTCCCGGATCGGAATACTCCTGTTGTCGAAGGCCCAGTGACGCTGAGTGAGCTACCGGTAGAGGAGTATTACGTTTATGCGGGACCGGGACCGATTCAGCGACAGGAGTCGTTTCGAATTGCGATCGCTGACAACGTGCCGGATTGGGTCGGACAAACCGTTCGCCAGGACTTGACGGATGCTATCGACGAATACGCGTCTCTTCTGGGCATTGAACTTGCGGAAACAGCAACGGTTTATGTATCCCACCAGGACGAGCCATCCCGATGTGGCTTCCGTGGCGACGTTTCCAGCCACCGCGTCACGTCGCTCCGGTTTCGAGGCCGATGCTGGGAGGTGCGGGACGAGAAAACCCGGACGATCCGCAATTTTGTACGGCACGAGGCTTTCCATTACTGGAACCGTGGGTCAAGAGACAGTGCATCCAAACCATGGTTGCACGAAGGAGCGGCAGAGTATTTTGCAGAATTCGGTTCCATCGGTCTCGACCGAGTTCTCTTCCAGTGTTGGAACACGGGAGGCCCCGATACGTGCGGTCACGCGGTGCATCTCGCCGGAGACCGGCTGTTTGGGGGATCCGGCGGGGGCACCATGAGAGAAGTCTGGAAAGGGGTATTGCAGCGAAAGGTGGAATATGGACTGGACGACTTTTTCGCCGTGGCCGGTGAACTGGGTGCTCCGCCCGATTTTCCTGACCTGGTTCTGAGCGTGATCGACGCCTCTGACACGGCGATGCGCAAATCTGTCGTCGATCGACTGGATCTGGACCACGCCCGATTCATCGGGCTCGAGCTAAGGAGGGGTCTGAAACACGTACTTCGGTCGAACTGCCCGGGTCGGTATGGATTCTGGGAGTTAGACGAGGGATTGCGTATTGATGCTCCCAACTGCGGCGGAGGGCTGGTTGACAAGGCGGTTGTGTTTGCCATCGACGGTATTCCCCTGGCCGAGGCGACCGCTGCTACGCTTTCGATTGTGGAAAAGTGCGGTACGGGTGAACCCCTTGAATTCTCGGGACCTGCCGGCGATTCGTTCAATGTTCGATGTACCAGCCCATGGGGTGATCGGTAGCCTGACATTTGAAATTCAGCGCAAAGTCCTGCGCAAGCCGTTGCATCGGAACTCTCGCGGTGACCGTCTTTTGACTGGGTTCTCGCTCGTCCTGTTTCCCAGCAGGAATTGAACGGCACAGGCATCTGACGTATCGTTGAATGTATGCGTAAGCACCCGGAAACTACCGCGTCGCCGCCAGCCATACCGGGTTTTCCAGAAGACTGGCGCGAACAGATCCTGGCTGACCTTGCGGGACAACTCGAGGCAGGCGGAACGCTTTACGGTTTGCGGTCAGACGGTGCCTATATCGCGCGCAACAAAAACGGAGAGCGGGTGTTGAGGACACCCGACCGCGATTCCGCCTGACCCGACGGGTCGGGGCCGGAATTCATGCCGACTCTTCATGTAGTCGCCGGCCCAAACGGGTGCGGCAAGTCCACCCTGACGCGAATGAACGCATTCAGCGGGATTGATGTGATCGATCCCGATGCGATCAGAAAAGTTGATGAATACGGAAGTGTCGTGCAGGCGGCGCGTGAAGCATTGCGCAGGAGGCAGGTAGCGCTTGGTGCTTGCCGGACGCATCTTGTTGAGACGACGCTTGCCGGCTCCGGGTTGTTTCGCCACTTGGAAGCCGCACGGCAAAAAGGCTTCAGAATAGACCTGCACTTTGTTTCGGTACAAACTGCCGGACAGGCACGGGACCGCATTCGCAACCGTGTCGCACTGGGTGGCCACGATGTTCCGGAGGTGGATGTGAGGCGGCGGTTCGCGCGGTCGCACCACAACCTGCCGGTGGCGATGGCCCTGGCCGATGGCATGGTTCTGTATGACAACTCTCACCCCGACCGTCCGTTTCGGGAGATCGCGATTCTTCGGGATGGTTCGCTGTGGATTGCTGCGGAGCTTCCCGACTGGGCGGCTGAAGCTTTGGTAGGCAGGGTGGTACGACGTTCACGATGACCGGCACTCCGGCGGCGGAAGTCCGCATTGACGCGGCTCTCGTCCTTTCATTGATCCGCGACCAGTATCCTCAATATGCGAATCTGAGTCTGCGTCCGATCGGGTCCGGCTGGGACAACGTCATGATGCGTTTGGGCTCTGACATGCTGGTGCGGTTGCCGCGACGGTCGGTAGCCGTACCGCTGATTGAGCATGAACAGCGCTGGCTGCCTCAACTCGCTCCTCGGCTGCCCATTGCCATCCCTGTGCCGATTCATGTGGGGCGCCCCAGCGCCCGCTTCCCGTGGCCCTGGAGCGTCACCGCCTGGCTGCCGGGGGAGGCTGCGGATATTGCGGCGCCGCGACCCGATGAAGGAGTGCGCGTCGCCGAGTTTCTCGCCGCGTTGCACCACCGCGCGCCGCCGGAGGCGCATTCAAATCCCGTTCGCGGCGTACCTCTGATCACCCGCGCCGACAGCATGGCCGAGCGCATGCACAGGCTACGCTCGCAAACCGATCTTGTTTCGCCCCGGATTGAAGGAATCTGGTCGGATGCTCTGGAGGCGCCACCAGCCGCTAACGCGCACTGGCTGCACGGTGACCTCCACCCCCTGAATATTCTGGTCCTCGAGGGTCGAATTGTCGGCATCATCGACTGGGGCGACATCACCGGCGGTGATATCGCCACGGATCTCGCTGCGTTCTGGATGATGTTCGACGGCCCCGTTCGGCGCCGTTCTCTGGCAGCCTACGGTGACATTGATGAGCCTACCCGCGCTCGCGCCAGAGGCTGGGCGGTGCTGTTCGGCGCCGTGCTGCTGGATACTGGGTTGGTGGATCACCCGCGTCACGCCGCTATCGGTGCGAAGATTCTGCAACGGGTGGCCGCCGAGCCTTGATAAGCCGGCATGCGTAGCCATCGCCGTGGCCCAGTTGGTCACGGGCTCGGAGAACACTTCTAGCTGTCACTGCTCCCGATTTCGTCTTCCGGCGCGGGCGCAGCATCGGGGACACTGTTCAGCACGGCGCGGAATCTCTCCCGGCTGGCGTGCCTGCTGGCCCGCTCTTCCAGGTACTCCTCGGTCAGCAACGCCGCCACCTTCTCCGCTGGGGCGTTCGCAATCAGTTGGTTGATGAGATACCCCTACCTGCTTGGCGAGAAGGCGTCTCTGATTGTGGAGAGAGCCCGGCATTTGCAGCATTGACTGATCGATCAACGGAACTTGATTGAAATAGACCAGTCATTGGTCCATATTTGCTCAGTATCCATTGAACAACCCGGAAGTGGAATCGTGCGTGTTTCCGTCAGCGAAGCGAAAGGGCAGTTGACCGAACTGGTTCGCCGGGCGGAGGCGGGCGACGAAGTGGTGCTTACACGTCATGGCAAGGAGACGGTGAGGTTGACGCCGATACGGCCTCGGCCAGATGCCGATGCGAGGCGCGCGTTGATTGCCTCGGTGCATGCTGCTGCCGCTGAAACACGCCTGCCGGGAGCCGGCGCTGCCCGAAGTCAAGACTTTCTCTATGACGACGAGGGGCTGCCGAAATGATCGTCATCGACACTTCCGCACTGATGGCAATCCTGCTCGATGAACCCGAGATGGCAGCCTGTGCGGGTGCTCTGGCCGAAAACGTTGCACTCGTGATCTCCGCCGGAACCGTTGCTGAAGCGTTGGTTGTCGCCGGTCGGCGGGGTGTTGGCATGCCCATGATCTCGTTGCTCGATGGGCTCGGCCTCGACGTCGAGAACGTATCCCTGGGTGTGGCCAGGCGGGTTGCGGATTGTTATGCGAAGTGGGGAAAAGGCGTGAACCCCGCCGGGCTCAACTTCGGCGATTGCTTCGCCTATCAGGTTGCCAAAGCGAACGACTGTCCGTTGCTCTATGTAGGAGAGGACTTCGCGCGAACGGACGTGCTGAGCGCAATCTGAGGTGTCACCCGCGTCACACCGCATTCGGTGCGAATATTCTGCAACGGGTGGCTGCCGAGCCTTGATACGCCGGCATGCGTAGCCATCGCCGTGGCCCAGTTGGTCACGGGCTCGGAGACCACTTCTAGCTGTCACTGCTCCCGATTTCGTCTTCCGGCGCGGGCGCAGCGTCGGGGACACTGTTCAGCACGGCGCGGAATTTCTCCCGGCTGGCGCGCCTGGCCCGCTCTTCCAGATACTCCTCGGTCAGCAACGCCGCCACCTTCTCCGCGGCGGCGCTTGCGATCAGTTGGTTGATGGATACCCCTTCCTGTTTGGCGAGAAGGCGAATCTGATTGTGCAAGGAGTCCGGCAGACGCAAGCTGAGAGTGCTCATTTCAAATCTCCGATTTCAACGAGAAATTCCCGAGGTTTCATGACTCGAATACCAAATCGTTCGGCGCCCACGAAATCTCGGGTGTTAAAGGTGACGATGCAGTCGCATCCACCGGCAACGGCGACTTCAAGGACCAAATCGTCGTTTGGGTCACGAAGTGTCGGTCTCCACAGGTAGAAAATTGTTTGTCGATTTGCAATCGCACACAGATAGTCGAGTAGGTCGCTGACCTCGTTTTCGTCCAGCAGCGGTACGTTTCGCAAAAGGACATCCTCGTATTCCAACACCAACGACACCGAAATGCTGATATCAAACCTCCCCGAGTCGACCAGGGACAGCAGCCGGAAAGAAGCTCCCGACCGGGAACGCAATCCGGCGAGCAACACATTGGTGTCGATGACTATATGCTGCCGTTCCATCGTTGGTATTGTAGGTAATACCAGAGCATTTGCACAACTTTCTCGATCCGGCTTCGTGGAAACCGATCGCTCATGATCGGACCGGAAAAACTCGATTCCTATAGCACCGACCCGGGTATGGGGTATACTTTACACGTAACGTAAATCGCGCTCGACGCAAGGAGGCGGCATGAAGATCGTCTGTCTGGGTGGCGGCCCGGCGGGGCTGTACCTGGCCATTTCCATGAAGCTTCGCGACCTCCGCCATGAAGTGTCGGTCTACGAGCGCAACCGGCTCGGCGACACCTTCGGCTGGGGTGTGGTGCTGTCGGACCAGACGGTGGAAAACCTGGAGGCGAACGACCCGGTGAGCGCCCGGGCCATGACCGGTGAACTGGTGCACTGGGACCATATCGATGTCTGCCTGCGCGGCCGCACGGAGCGCTCGGGCGGACACGGGTTCATCGGAATCAGCCGGCAGAGGCTGTTGCGCATCCTCAGCGAGCGGGCCGCGGAACTCGGGGTTGAGCAGCACTTTTCGACCGAGATAGAGCCCGAGGGACTCAAGGCGCGGTTTCCCGACGCGGACCTCATCATCGCTGCCGACGGCCTCAACTCCCGGGTACGCGAACGGTACCGGGATGATTTTGAGTGCGAGATCGACCTGCGGCCGAACAAGTTCGTCTGGCTCGGCACCGAGCAGCACTTCGACGATGCCTTCGGCTTCTTCTTCGAGCGTACGGAGCACGGCTGGGTGTGGGCGCACGCGTATCAATTCGACCGGCGCACCTCCACCTTCATCGTCGAGTGCACCGAGGAGGTCTACGACCGCTGGGGGTTCGAGACCATGAGCCACGAGGAGAGCGCCGAGACCTGCCGGCGGATCTTCGCCGAACACCTGGGCGGCCATCCGCTGCTTACCAACTCCGCCCACATCCGGGGCTCCGCCTGGATCAACTTCCCGCGGGTGCTGTGCAACCGCTGGATCAAGGACAACATCGTGCTCATCGGCGATGCGGCACACACCGCCCACTTCTCCATCGGCTCCGGCACCAAGCTCGGCATGGAGGATGCGATCAGCCTGGCGGAGCACCTGCATGCCGGTAAACCCCTTGGCCAGGCCCTGAACGACTATCAGGACGACCGGCAACTGGAGGTGCTCCGGCTGCAGAGCGCGGCGCGCAATTCCATGCGGTGGTTCGAGGAGGCGGACCGCTACCTCGACTACGACCTCAAGCCGTTCACCTATGCGCTCTTGACGCGCAGCCAGCGGGTCAGCCATGAAAACCTGCGGCTGCGCGACAAGGACTGGCTCGAGAGCGTGGAACTGGAGTTCCAGCGTGCGGCGGGCGTCAATTGCGGCCATGCGGTCGCCCCCATGTTCACGCCGTTCCGGCTGCGCGGCATGGAACTGGTCAATCGCGTGGTGGTATCGC
>CAZWZH010000208.1:0-37810 GCA_964638775.1 uncultured Pseudomonadales bacterium | reverse complement strand
GCCCCGCTTTCCGCCATGGCCCGGTCCTCCAGATCCCGCACGCGGGCATCCTGGTCGGCCAGCCGCTCCCGCCACTGGTCGATCATTCCCGGAATCATGAACTGGCTGGTGACCAGCGGGTAAAGGACGGTGCTCAGTACGCCCGCGACCCCCAGAACCAGGCAAACCGCACCCAGCATTACGCGCCATCCCGCCTGGATGGAGCGGGCCTTGCCGCCTTGCCTGACCAGTACGATCTTCACTGCCGCCAGGCCGCTATAAGGAATCTGCTTGTTGGTCGAGTCGGTCGGTCACGCTTCCCCATCCACTTCCTCAGCGTGACCAAGCATTTTCCCCGCGGATCAGCATCGAATCAAGTTCGGCAATATTCGGTACCATTCCCGTCATGAAGATCCGGGAGCTGCTGACGCCCCATCGGCGCCGATTCACACCCCTGCAGAAACTGCTCGACCAGGCAGACCGCCAGAAGGCCTGGACGAGGGAACTCAGGGCCGTGCTGCCCGACGGTCTTGGCGGCTCGTGCCATGTCGCAGGAATCAAGGGCGACACGCTGATCGTCGTCTGTGCCGACGGTGCGGTGGCGACACGCGTGCGCTTCGAGGAAGCCGAGATCGTCCGGCAACTCAGGTCGCTGAGCCACTACCAGCGGGTCACGCGCCTGAAGGTCCGGGTCTCCCGGGCCGGCGAGTATTCCCAGGCGTAAGCTGCCTCGAAATTCCGGCCGGTGACCGCGGGATGGATTTCAATCCGCCTGCTTTCTGAGAAAGGCCGGTATGTCGAGCAGCCTCTCGTCGAACCTCTGATCTTCGGGGACGCCGCCCGCGCCCAACCTTGGCTGACGCCGCTCGTAGGCCGGCCGGTCGAGGTCCTCGTAGGATGCCCCGTCAAACTGCGCCCGTTTCGCCTGGGTGTTGTCCACCACCACGTTCGGCTTGACGGTGCCCAGGCCGGTCGCAACGATGGTCACGCGCAACTCGTCGCCCATCGTCGAGTCGATGACCGTACCCGCCACCACCCGGGTATTCTCGGCGGCGAAGGCCTCCACCATCTTGCCGATGTCCTCGAACTCGCCGATGCTGAGATCGGGGCCGGCGCTGACATTCACCAGAATGCCGCGCGCGCCCTGCAGGTCGACGTCTTCCAGCAGGGGGCTGCGTATGGCGGCATCCGCCGCATCGCAGGCCCGGTTGTCCCCGCTGGCCGTGCCTGTACCCATCATGGCCATGCCCATTTCCGCCATCACCGTTTTTACATCGGCGAAGTCGACGTTGATCAGGCCCGGCCGGGTGATGAGTTCCGCAATTCCCTGCACGGCACCGAGCAGCACGTCGTTCGCCGCGGCAAAGGCGTTGAGCATGCTCGTGCGTTCGCCGAGCACCGCCAGCAACCGCTGGTTGGGGATGGTGATCAGCGAGTCCACGCACTCGGCGAGTTCGGCGAGGCCGCTCTCCGCGACCTCGTCGCGCCGCTCGAACTTGAAGGGCCGCGTGACGATGGCAACGGTCAGGATGTCCATCTCCTTGGCGGTGCGCGCAACCACGGGCGCAGCGCCGGTGCCGGTGCCGCCGCCCATGCCGGCGGTCACGAACACCATGTCGGCGCCGGCGAGCAGCTCCATGATGCGTTCGCGGTCCTCAAGGGCCGCCTCGCGGCCGATGGCGGGATTGGCGCCGGCCCCGAGACCCCGGGTGATGGAACTGCCCAACTGGAGAATCATCGGAGCGTCCAGGTTCTTCAATGCCTGGGCATCGGTGTTGGCGGCGATGAAGTCAACGCCCTCGATCTTCGTTTTCAGCATGTGCTGGACCGCGTTGCCGCCGCCGCCGCCAACGCCGAATACCTTGATTACGGCACTCTGGGGCCCGCTGTCTACCAATTCGAACATGTGTGTGTCTCCTGTCAAAAATTCTCGCTGAACCAGTTCCTGAATTTGCCGAATCTCCCACCGCCCCGCTGCTTCCCGCCGGCGGCCAGTTCTTCCTGTTTTTCCTTGCCGTACATCAGAAGCCCCACGCCCGTCGCGTAGATGGGGTTCCTGACGATGTCCTTCAGCCCCGCAACGCCGGCGGGCGAGCCGAGGCTCACCGGCATGTGGAAGATTTCTTCGGCGAGATCGACCACGCCTTCCATTTTCGATGCTCCCCCAGTGAGCACCACGCCCGCGGCAACGAGGTCTTCGAACCCGCTGCCGCGCAGTTCCGCCTGAATCAAGGTGAACAGTTCGTCGTACCGGGCCTCGACGACCTCGGCCAGCGTCTGCCGGGACAGTTCCCGGGCCGGCCGGTCGCCCACTCCGGGCACCTTGATCATCTCGTGCGCCTGCGCGAGTTGCGGCAGGGCGCACGCGTACTTGATCTTGATCTCCTCCGCGTTCTGCGTCGGCGTCCTGAGCGCCGCCGCGATGTCGTTGGTGACCTGGTCGCCGGCGATGGGGATCACCTTGGTGTGGCGTATGGCGCCGCCGGTGAACACCGCGATATCCGTCGTGCCGCCGCCGATGTCGACCAGGCATACACCGAGGTCCCGCTCGTCTTCGGTGAGCACCGAATAGCTTGACGCCCACTGTTCCAGCACCAGCTCGTTGACCTTGAGCCCGCAGTGGCCGATGCACTTCTCGATGTTCTGGGCGGCGTTGACCGAGCAGGTAACCAGGTGCACCTTGGCTTCCAGGCGCACGCCGGACATGCCCAACGGCTCCCGCACGCCCTCCTGGTTATCGATGACGTATTCCTGGGGCAGGATGTGCAGGGTGCGCTGGTCCGCCGGGACCGGCATGGCCTGTGCCGCATCGATCACCCGTTCCACATCGTGGGGGAGCACTTCCCGGTCGCGAATGGCGACGATGCCGTGGGAGTTGAAACTGCTGATGTGGCGCCCCGCGATGCCCGCGTAGACCGCCTCGACCGGGCACCCCGCCATCAGCTCCGCTTCCTCCACGGCCCGCTGAATCGAGTGCACGGTCGAATCGATGTTGACCACGACCCCTTTCTTCAGGCCGTGGGAGGGGTGCGAGCCGATGCCGATCACCTCGATGCCGCCGTCGGCAGCCAGGTCGGCCACGATGGCGGCCACCTTGCTCGTGCCGATGTCAAGGCCGACGATGCGCGCCGAGTCGTTTTCCGATGTCATGTCGTCTCCGTCGCTGCCGCCGTTCCCGGCGCTTCCGCGTGCTGCGCTTCCGGCTCCCGCCAGCGCACGGCAATGCCGCTGCCGTAGCGCAAGTCCACATAGTCGACCGTATCGGCGCGTTCCATCAGGAACCGGGACCACGCCGTCAGGAATCGCCGCATGCGCTCTCCGAGGCTGTCCGCGCCCAGCATGACGGTCGGGCCGGCCGCGCCGGCATCCGTCCCGGCGGTCCGCGCCATTCGTCCCGGCAGAACCGCCCGCCGCACCAGCGCCAGTTGCCACTCGCCGATACCGTTCTCCGTGACGCGCCCGATCACGAGCCCGGCATCCGCGGCCATGCCCTGCAGGTAGCGATAGACCTCCATCGCCTGTTTCGGGCTCGAAATCGCACAGTCGAACGCCGGCACGTCCACCGGGCCGTTGGGAGTGCTGACGATCTCGCCGGCGGGCGTGATATAGCCGGCGTCGGCCCAGCGCGCCACCACGGTCCGCCGGGCGACCCGAACCACGATGGTGTCGGGCCAGACCTTTCGTACACTGACTTCACCGGGCCAGGACAGTTCCATGACCCGTTCGCGCAACCGCGCAACGTCCATGGTCAGCAGCCGGCCGTCGAGCGCCTGCCCGATGCGGCGCCGTATCTCGGTTGCCTCGGACTCGGCGAGCTGGCCCTCGACCTTCACGACCCGAACCTGGCGGTCTACCGCCAGCCATCCGCAGGCTCCGGCCGCCAGGAGCACCGCCAGGGCGACGACCGCAGGAAAGCTACGCATCGTCCACGCCCCGCAACCGGTTCGACACCTGACTGACGTTGCCGGCGCCCTGCACCAGGAGGATGTCGCCGTCCCGCACCACGCTGCCGAGCCGTTTCAGCGCCTCCGCCGGATCGGCGGCAAACAGGGGGACGACACCGGAACGGTTGCGGATGCCGCAGCACAGCGCCCGGCCGTCCGCTCCCGGAATCGGCGCCTCACCCGCGGAGTAAACCTCGACCAGAACCAGTTCGTCGACTTGGGAGAGGACATCCACAAACGCGTCGAAGAGGTCCCTGGTGCGGCTGTACCGGTGCGGCTGATAGGTCATGACCAGGCGACGGTCCGGCCAGACGCGCCGAACCGTTTCCAGCACGGCCCGTATCTCCGTCGGATGGTGACCGTAGTCGTCGACCAGGGTCACATCGACGACGCCGTCGTGGGTGTCCTCGAATACCACGTGGATGTCCTCGAATACCTGGAACCGGCGCCCGACGCCGGAGAAATCCGCCAGGCCACGCAGCACGGCGCCGTCGTCGATGCCCTCTTCGGCCGCCACGGCCAGCGCGGCCAGCGCGTTCAGCACGTTGTGCCGGCCCGGAACGGCGAGTTCGACGTCGAGGACCCCCCGGCCCCCGGGCCGGTGTGCGCGGAAGCGCCACGAGCGGCCGTCGGCTTCCACATCCGTGGCCCGGTAGTCGGCATCCCCGGCGAAGCCATAGGTGACCATCGGCCTCGACAACCCGGGGAGCAGGCTGCTCACGACCGGGTCGTCTGCGCACAGTATCGCCGTGCCGTAGAACGGCAGCCGGTGCACGAACTCGACGAACGTCGACTTCAGCCGCTCGAAATCGTGCCCGTAGGTCGCCATGTGGTCCCGGTCGATGTTGGTCACCACCGCCACCATGGGCTGCAGGTAGAGAAACGAGGCATCGGACTCATCGGCTTCCACGATGATGGTGCGGCTGCCGCCGAGCCGGGCGTGGGTGCCGGCGCTCTCGAGCAGCCCGCCCACCACGAAGGTCGGATCCCGGCCCGCCGCCTGGTAGATGGCCACCAGCAGGCTGGTGGTGGTGGTCTTGCCATGGGTTCCGGCAATGGCGATGCCGTGCCGGTAGCGCAGCAGTTCACCCAGCATTTCGGCGCGCGCCACCACCGGCACCCGTTCCTGGTGGGCTGCCGCGAGTTCCGGGTTGTCCTCGCCCACGGCGCTCGACACCACCACCACGTCGGCACCGTCGATCTGCTCCCGGGCATGGCCCTCGAACACCGTGGCGCCCAGCGACTCGAGCCTGGCCGTGGCGGCCGAGCGCACCAGGTCGGAACCGGATATCTCGTAGCCCTGGTTGACGAGCACCTCCGCGATGCCCGACATTCCGGCGCCCCCGATCCCCAGGAAATGGATGCGCTGCACCCGGCCCATTTCGGGAACACGGTACGCATCGAGCCTGCCGCCGCCGTTCGCCCCGGTCACGCCTTCCCCTCCTCGAGTTGCGCCCGGCAGACGAGCCCGACGAGGGTGCAGCACACGATCAGGCTGTTGCCGCCGTAGCTGATGAAGGGCAGCGTCAGGCCTTTGGTGGGCAGGATGCCGCTGGAGACGCCCAGGTTGATCAGCGCCTGCACCCCCAGCATGATGCCGACGCCGTAGCACAGGTAACCGCCGAACTTCCCGCCGCGTTCCAGAAGGCCCTTGCCCGCCGCCAGTATCCGGTAGACCAGGAACGAGTACAGCCCCAGGAGGGTGAGCGCGCCCGCCAGGCCCAGCTCCTCTGCGATTACCGCGAAAATGAAATCGTTGTGCGCCTCGGGCAGGTAGTAGAGCTTCTGGATCCCCGCCCCCAGCCCCAGGCCGAACAGTTCGCCGCGCCCGAAGGCGATGAGCGCCTGCACGAGTTGATAACCGCTCCCGTAGGCCGTTGCCCAGGGGTCGGTGAACGTGATCAGCCGTTCCAGCCGGTAGGGCTGCGCGATGGCAAGAAAGCTGAAAAGGGCGGCTCCCACGAGTACCAGCGGAATGAAATAGCGCAGGCGCATGCCGGCCAGGAACAGGAGCGCTCCGGCGGTGCAGCCGAGCACCACCACGGAACCGATGTCCGGTTCGGCGACCAGGAGCGCCAGGATCACCCCCAGCACCACAAGCGGACCCACCATAAGCCTGGAGTCGTCCTTGAGCGCGTCGTCGTATTGCGCCAGGAATCCGGCCAGATACACCAGGAGGAAGAGGCGCGCGGCCTCCGACGGCTGCAAGGTCACGATGCCAAGGTCAATCCAGCGCGTCGCGCCGTTGACGGTCTGTCCCACCCCGGGGACGAGCACCGCCGCGCAGAGCACCAGGGCCGCAATCCACGCCAGGTGCCGGCAGCGGCGCCAGACCGCAAGCGGGATCGCCAGCATGGCCAGGAACCCCGCGAGCGCCACCCCCAGGTAGGCGCCGTGCCTCGGGAGAAAGTCGCGGTCCATGGACACGGACGCGGACGCGACCATCACCAGGCCGAACGCCAGCGTGAACAGCCAGGCGAACAGGAGCGGCCGGTCCACCGCGGCACTCACGGTTGAAGCCTCCACGCCGGCCGGGAGCAAGACGCACCCTGGCGCCGTGGGGTTCGCAAACATGGGGTACGGCTCATGCGCCCAACTCCGCTACCGCATCCCGAAACGCCGCTCCCCGCGCCTCGAAGTTCTCGAACATGTCGAAACTGGCGCAGGCCGGCGAGAGCAGTACCGTATCGCCCGGCCGCGCGGCGGCAGCGGCCTGCCGCACCGCCTCGCCCATGTCCCGGGCTCCGGATACCGGAACCCGTTCCCCGACCGCCCGCTCGATGGCCGGGCCGTCGGCGCCCAGCACGACAAGGTGCCTGGCGCATTTCGCAATGGCGTCGCCCAGTTCCGTGAAGTCGGCGCTCTTGCCGTCGCCGCCGGCAATCAGCACCACCGAGCCGGGCGCACCGCCAAAACCCGAAAGTGCCGCCAGGGCCGCGCCCGGGTTGGTCGCCTTGGAATCGTTGACATAGGTCACCGCATCCACCGACGCCACGGTTTCGCAGCGGTGAGCCAGCCCGGAGAAGCCGGCGACCGCCCCTTCCAGCTCAGCCACGTCGCCGTGGAACTCCCCGCCGTGCACCATCGCCAGTGCCGCCAGCACATTCAGCTCGTTGTGGCCCCCGGCCAGCGGCAATCGAGAGGTTTCAAGCAGCGCCCGGCCTCCGCAGGCGAGCGACCGGTTTGCACGCCGCGCCCGGATACCCCAGTGACCCGGCTCCGGCTCATCGCCGCCGAACGTGATCAGCTCGGCGGGGCTCCCGGCGCGCGGATACGTCACGGCATCGCTCCGGTTCGCCACGGCCCGCTCCGCACCCTCGTAGATGCGCTGCTTGGCGGCCGCATAGCAGCCCATGCTGCCGTGCCAGTCCAGGTGATCGCCGCTGACGTTCAGGATGGTCGCCGTCCTGAGGGGGGCGGTGCGCATGCGCGCGAGCTGGAAGCTGGACAGTTCCAGAACGTAACAGTCCCGGTCGGGGCCGATCGCATCCAGCGCCGCGAGGCCCAGGTTGCCCCCGACCCCGGGGCGGGCGCCCCCGGCGGCGAGCAGGTGTCCCACCAGCGATGTCACCGTGCTCTTGCCGTTGGTGCCCGTCACCGCATGAACCGGCTCGCGCACCGCGGCAAAGAACAGGTCGATGTCGCTCATCACCGGCAGCCCGCAACCGAGCACCTGCCGGCCCATGGCGCTCCGCGTAGGGATTCCGGGGCTCAGGATCGCCCGGTCGAGCCCGCCCGGATCGAATGCGCCGGCGCCCAGCCGGTATTCCACTTCGGGCCAGGCCGCCATGGCCTCGGCGAGCCCGGGAGGCTGCTCACGGGTATCGACCACGACCAGTTCGTCGCGGCCGGCGAGATGCCGCAGGCACGACATCCCCGTGACTCCCAGCCCCACAACCGCCGTTCGCACCGCCCGCCCCTCCGTTACCGCAGCTTCAGCGTGGACAGGCCTACCAGCACCAGCACCAGCGTCAGGATCCAGAAGCGCACGATCACGCGCGGTTCCGGCCAGCCCTTGAGCTCGAAGTGGTGGTGCACGGGCGCCATGCGGAAGATGCGCCGCCCGGTCAGCCGATAGGACGCCACCTGCAGGATGACCGACACCGTTTCCAGCACGAACAGCCCGCCCATGATGAAAAGCACGATCTCGTGGCGCACGACGATTGCGACCACCGCCAGCGCCGCGCCGAGCGCCAGGGCGCCCACATCACCCATGAAGACCTGGGCCGGATAGGTGTTGAACCACAGGAACCCGAGCCCCGCGCCAATGATGGCCCCGCAGAACACCGCCACCTCGCCGGCCAGCGGGATGTACGGGATCTGCAGGTAACGGGCGAACTCGATGTGGCCCGCCAGGTAGGCGATCAGCGCCAGGGCGGCGCTGACCATGACGGTGGGAAGGATGGCCAGCCCGTCCAGCCCGTCGGTCAGGTTGACGGCGTTGCTCATGCCCACGATCACGAAATAGGCGACGACCACGTAGCCCAGGCCCAGCGGCACGGCGACCGTCTTGAAGAAGGGGACGATGAGCTCGGTCTCCGCGGGGAGGTCTGCGCTCCAGTAGAGGAATATCGCGGCCGCGGCCCCGAATACCGATTGCCAGGTGTACTTCCAGCCGGCGGTGAGGCCCCGGGCGTTCCTGCGGGTCAGCTTGAGATAGTCGTCCACCCAGCCGACGCCGCCGAACGCCATTGTCACCAGCAGGGCCGTCCAGACGTAGCGGTTGTTCAACTCCCCCCACAAGAGGGTGGTGACGAAGATGACGATGATGATCAGGGCACCGCCCATGGTGGGTGTCCCCGCCTTGGCCAGGTGCGTTTCCGGGCCGTCCTCGCGAACGGTCTGGCCGATCTGGTAGTCGCCCAGGCGCCGGATGACGAACGGACCGATCAGGAGCGACATGGCCAGCGCCGTCATGACGCTCAACATGGTGCGGAACGTCAGGTACTGGAAAACGGAAAAACCGCTGACGAACTGGGCGAGGTAATCGGTGAGCCAGAGCAGCATCAGCCTATTGCTCCCAGGGCATGACGCACCGTTTCACCGTCGCTGAAGGGCCGCCGGCAGCCGCCCGTCTCCTGCCAGGTCTCGTGCCCCTTGCCGGCGACGACCACCAGGTCATCGGGCCGCGCAGCCGCGATTGCGCCGGCGATGGCGGCTGCGCGGTCCACCTCTTCCCGAACGTCCGCGTTGCCGCCGAGTCCGCCGCGCATCTCCGCGATGATGGCAGCCGGCTCTTCCCAACGGGGGTTGTCGCTGGTGAGCCACACCGCATCCGCCGCCGCGACCGCCGCTTGGGCCATCAGCGGCCGTTTGCCCCGGTCCCGGTTGCCGCCGCAGCCGATGACGCAGATCACCCGCCCGCGACAGTGGGCGGCAAGAGCGGAGAGGGCATTCGTCAGGGCATCGGGCGTGTGTGCGTAGTCGACCACCACGGTAGGCAGGCCAGGCTTGCGGAAGAACTCCATGCGGCCGGGGACGCCCGTGAGACGGGCCGCTTGCCGGACAAGGTCCGCGAAGGCAAGCCCGCCCGCCGCCAGAACGCCGATTGCGGCGGCGGCATTGGCCAGGGAAAACTCGCCGAACAGCGGCAGCTCGATCTCTTCGGTGCCCCAGGGGCTGAACAGGCGCGCGCTCACGCCGGCGTCGTGACAGCGCACCCGCTCCCACGTCACATCCCCGCCACCGCGGCCCACGGTGATCACCTCCGGCCCCGCAAGGCCCGCCGCCAGTTCCCGGCCGAACGCATCGTCGACATTGATCACCGCCGCGCGAACCGTGGGGAACTCGAAGAGCCGCCGTTTCGCCGCTGCGTATGCGGCGAAATCGCCGTGGTAATCCAGATGGTCACGGGTGAGGTTGGAGAAGACCGCGCTCTCGAAACGGACATCGTCCACCCGGCCCTGGGCCAGCGCATGGGAACTCGCCTCCAGGCAGGCCCAGGCACAGCCGCGCTCGCGCAGGCACGCAAGCCGCTTCTGGGTGGCGATGGCGTCCGCGGTGGTGAGTGCGGCGGGCATCAGGCGGCCGGTTTCGCCCCAGCCGATGGTGCCGAGAAAACCGGCCCGCTGCCCGAGACCGCCGGCCAGTTCCGCAATGTGGTGGGCGATGGAGGTCTTGCCGTTGGTTCCGGTGACACCCACGCAGCGGATGGCCCGGCTGGGGTCACCGTAAAACCGCGCCGCCAGCGCGCCTCGCCGCTCGCGCAAGCCGCTCACCGCAACGACCGGGACACCCAGGCCTGGCAGCTCCCGTTCCGCCAGAACGCAGGCCGCGCCGCGCCCGGCCGCCTGAACCGCGTAGTCGTGGCCGTCCGCCGCCTCGCCCCTGACGGCGACGAAGGCATCGCCCGGTTCCACGGTACGCGAGTCCTCCGACAATCCCGCCAGCTCGACAGCCGGTACGCCGGAGTCGTCGAGCAGATCGCGCAGGGTCATCGGGCCGGGCATCACGAGCGTCCCTCGGGCACATGCGCCACGGCAACCTGTTCGCCGTCCGGAGGAACGCCCATCAGCCGCAGCGCCCGCTCGGCCACACGGGCGAACACCGGCGCGGCCACCGCCCCGCCGCCGATGCGCGGCCCGCTCGCGTCGTTGATCACCACCACCATCAGGAAGCGGGGCTCGGTCAGCGGCGCCACACCGACAAAGAGCGCCACGTGCCGCTTGTCGGTGTACCCGGCGGCGTCGACGATACGCGTGGTTCCTGTCTTGCCGGCAACCCGGTAGCCGGGGACCCGGGCGCCCGGTGCGGTGCCCTCCCTCGACGTGACCCCTTCCAGCAGGTTCAAAACCGTCGCGGCCGTTCTTGCCTCGAACACCCGCTCGCCCTCCGGCGGACTGTCGAGCTTCAGCGCCGAGATCGGCATCCGCACACCGCCGCTGGCCAGCGTCAGGTACGCCTGGGCCAGTTGCAGCGGCGAGAGCGTCAGGCCGTAGCCGAATGCCATCGTCGCCCGCACCACCGGATGCTCGAGCCCCGCGTCATCGAGGTGGCCCATGGTCTCTCCGGGCAGGCCGCTGCTGACGAAATCACCGGCGCCGGCGCGGCGCAGCACGTCGTGAACCGCCCGCGGCGGCAGCTCGAGCGCCACCTTGGCAATACCCACCTGGCTCGACTTGTGCAACGCCCGGGTAAGCGTGATGCGGCCGCGGTTGAGGGGGTCTTCAATGAGCTTTCCCCTGATGCGGACATAGCCCGGCGAGGTGTCGATGATGGTATCCGGCCGGTACCGGCCCGACTCCAGCGCCGCAATCACCGTGAACGGTTTCACCGTCGAGCCCGGCTCGTAGACATCGGTCACCGCCCGGTTGCGCATGCCCGCAAGGCCGGCCCGGAGCGGTTCGTTGGGGTTGTATGACGGCTGGTTCGCCAGCGCCAGGATTTCCCCGGTTCCCACATCGAGGATCACCAGGGAACCTGACCTGGCGCCGTGCCCGGCCACCGCGTTCTTCAGCTCCCGGTAGGCGGCATACTGCAGCCGCAGGTCGATGCTGAGCGCGAGGTCCCGCCCCATGCGGGGAGCCGATTTGAACTCCAGGTCGCGGATGATTGTGCCGAGCCTGTCCTTCAATACCAGCTTGCTGCCATGCCGGCCGCGCAGAACCGGGTCGAACGACAGTTCGACGCCTTCGAGGCCGACATCGTCGATGTTGGTCATGCCGACGATGTGTGCCGCGGTTTCACCGGCCGGGTAATAGCGCTGGTACTCGCGCTGGAACTCCAGGCCCTCGATGCGAAGCTTCCGTATCCGTTGCGCGGTGCTCCAGGGCACCCGGCGTTTCAGGTAGACGAACGACTTGTCGAGGTTCTTCCCGACCAGGGCATCGAGCCGCTCCGCGTCCGTTTCCAGGTGCGGCGCCAGGCGCTGAAGGTCGGCCTTCGCCACCCGGTGCCTGGACGGGTCGGTCCAGACGGCGACGACGGGCGTGCTGACCGCCAGCGGCTCGCCGTACCGGTCGTAGATGACGCCGCGATAGGATGGAATGGTCTCGGTGCGCAACGAGCGCGCGTCGCCTTCGTCCTGCAGGAAATCCTTCTCCAGGAAGGCCAGCCAGGCGACCCTGGAGGCGACGGCCGCCGAACCGACGAACAGGAGGGACAAGAGGAAGTAGTGCCGCCAGGCTTTCAAGGCAATATGCGCTCCACGTCTTCGGGGAACCGCATGTTCAGTTCCGCCGCCGCCACGCGCTCGACATGGTGATAGGCCGCCAGCGCACCCCGTTCGAGCAGCAGGCGGCTGTGTTCGGCAAGGAGGAGATCCTGGTGGTTGCGAATTTCCTCCAGCCGGCCGTGGCTCTCCCTGACCTGGTGCGTGGCCATCACCACCTGAAGGCTCGAAACCACCGCGGCGAGAAAGAGAACCACCGTCAGCCCCAGCCGCCTGCCCGTGCCGCGCCGGGCTTTGGCGGAGCCGCGCCCGGGATGCGCCGGATTGCGCCGCCGGCGCTTGCGCGCACGCCTCATCTCCCGATCCTCCATCTCCTGGGCCAGGCTCGCATCGGGGTACCCCAAGACCCTCGCCCAAAGCGTTCAATGCCGGTCACGCAGCTCGCTCCAGCACCCGCAACACCGCGCTGCGCGCCCGCGGATTGCGTGCAATCTCAATGCGCCCCGCCCGTACCGGGCCCGCGACCACCCGTGCGTCGACGCGCTGGTCGCGCCCGCGCACCGGAATTTCACGCGGCAGGCGCGGGGGCGAACTCCGCGCCCGGAAATAGCGCTTGACGATCCGGTCTTCCAGGGAATGAAAGCTGATCACCGCCAGGCGCCCGCCCACGGCGAGGCGGGCGAATACGCCCTCCAGGCCCCGCTTCAGTTCATCGAGTTCCTGGTTGACGACGATGCGTATCGCCTGAAAGACCCGGGTGGCTTCGTGGGTCCGCCGGCGTGGCTCCGGCCGCGCCGCCGCCACCGCCCGCGCGAGTTCCCGGGTGGTCGACAGCGGGCGCGCGGCCAGGATGGCGCGGCTGATGCGCCGGGCGTTGCGCTCTTCCCCGTACTCCCTCAACACCCGGGTCAGCTCGTCCACGCCGGCCCGGTTCAGCCAATCCGCTGCGGTGAGCCCCTGCCGGCGGTCCATGCGCATGTCGAGCGGCCCATCGGCCTGGAAGCTGAAGCCCCGGTCCGGCCGATCGAGTTGAGCCGACGAGATGCCGAGATCCATGATCGCGCCGTGCAGCCTGTCGAACCCGGCAGCGGCGAGCAGGCTCTCGATATCGCCGAAGCTGCCCCGCAACACCGTGATACGGTTGTCTTCGGCGGCCAGCGACCCGGCGCAGGCAACGGCGTCCTCGTCCCTGTCCACCGCCAGCAGCCGGCTCGACGCGTCCAGCCGGGCAAGCAGCCGGCGGCTGTGGCCGCCCTGGCCGAAGGTGGCGTCGAGGTAGTTTCCGCGGCGCCGCTGCTGCGTGACGAAGTCCACGGTTTCACGACACAGCACCGGTTCGTGCTTCATACCGACAGCCCGACGATGCCGTCGCCCTCGGCGAGCAGCGCGCCGTTTTCCTCCGAGGTGTATTCGTCCACCCGGGTTCGCCAGGTGTCGTGCGCCCAGATCTCGATCTTGTTCCCCTGCCCGACAAGCACCAGGCTCTTCTCCAGCCCGCCCTGCTCGCGCAAGGGAGCCGGCAGCAGAATGCGGCCGTTGGCGTCGAGTTCGAGATCGGTGGCGTGGCCGATCAGTATGCGCTGCAGCCAGCGGTTCTCCGGGCGGATGTTCGGCAGGGCGTCGAGTTTCTGTTGTACCGCCTCCCACTCCGGCAGCGGATAGAGCAGCAGGCACTTCTCGCGCATGTCGACGGTAACCACCACCTTGCCCCCCGCCACGGCGACCAGCCGCTCGCGGAATCTTGCCGGCATTGACATGCGTCCCTTGGCATCGAGTTTGGCGCTGGAGATCCCGCGAAACATCGTCATCCACCGGTTGGCGAGTTAGCCCACTTTTTCCCACAAAATCCCATAAAGCGACACTATAACCGCAAAAGCGCAGTGTCAAGACAAGAAAAGTCGATTAACTCGCGGATTTAAAAGGGTTTTCCGACGCTTTTCGGAGGCGCGGAACAGGCCTATTCTGTATAGATAATATCGGTTAGACGATATTATCTAGAATTTACTTTAAAAGAATCGTTCCAGATGAGGGAATGAGAAGAGCTGGCCGATAAGCCGGGTTCTGTCGCCGGAACGCCGGGAACGATGCCCCGCCGTCATCCGGCGTGCAGCCATTCATCTAGGATCTCCGTCGCCGAAGACCTCCAGCAGCCTACCCGAATCCGGCGCGGACCACGCCACGGGATTCCTATTTGGCCTTGCTCCGGGCGGGGTTTGCCTAGCCACCCGTGTTACCACGCGCGCGGTGCGCTCTTACCGCACCCTTTCACCCTTACCGCAAACCTCGGGGTTCGCGGCGGTCTGCTCTCTGCTGCACTTTCCGTAAGCTCGCGCTTCCCAGGCGTTACCTGGCGCCCTGTCCTGTGGAGCCCGGACTTTCCTCTCGCGGCACAAGGCCAAGCCCCGGCCGCCAGCGGCTGCATGGCCAGCTCGACAGCAAGCGTCTACTTTGGAGGGGGCCATGTCAAACGGATTTGCAGGGAACTATTTTGCGGCACAGATTTCCCTGATACCGAGCGGACATCGTTCTGTGCGGGACCGCACCCGATCCAAGCCGGCCAGCAAAGTTTCAATTGCTCCCAAAATGGGAGGGTGCTACATTGACTCAATGCGGGTCATTGCGAAGTCCAGGCTACGGAAATTCTGGGAGAGCAAGCCGCAATACCTGGAAGCCAGGAAGCAGATGACCGAATGGTACAACTTCTGCAACGCAGCCACATGGTCATCACCTCATGACCTCAAAGCGGACCTGCGCAATGCGAGCGTTCTGAAGAACAACCGGGTCGTGTTCAACATTTGCGGAAACAAGTACAGAATTGTTGTGCTCACCGACTACGCAAGACATGGAATGCTGATCCGCTTCGTGGGGACCCACCGGCAATACGACGAGATAGAAGACATCGAGCACTTGTAGGACAGACGATGAAACTGAAGCTGATCGGAAACGACCGGGAACTGGACCGTGCGCTGACGCGCATCGATGAGTTGTGGGGCTCGCGGCCCGGCACCGCGGAAGGCGACGAACTCGATGTGCTCATGCTGCTGGTCGAGAAGTACGAAGACGAGCATTTTGCCATCCCGGTTTCCGACCCCGTCGAGGCGATCAAGTTCCTCATGGAACAGAACGACCTCTCGCGCAAGGATATGGAGCCCTATATCGGACCGAGCGGGCGTGTTTCGGAAATACTCAACAGAAAGCGCAACCTGACGCTGCCCATGATCAGGCGATTGCACGACGATCTGAAGATTCCCTACGAGAGCCTCATCGTCTGACGAAGCTATGACTCGGCAGGCCGGAGGGCAAGCACCCGGTCATAGTAGTCGGACTTCGTTCCCCCGCAGATCTCGGCCATTACCCGGGCGGCCCGCGCAGGGGGCAGTTCCCGGGCCAAGGCCCTCATCAGCCGGTTCTCGTCCAGTTTCCGGTCGGAACGCCTGGCTGCGCCCTGGAGTACGCAGACGAACTCGCCGCGCAGTGCATCCTCCGATTGGAGTTCGTGCAACACTGTTGCGGCCGTACCGGTCAGAAAGGACTCGAATTTCTTTGTCATTTCGCGGGCGACCATGAGCATCCGGTCCGGCGCCAGGCTGTCGATGAGTTGCAGCGTCGACGCGATGCGATGGGGAGCCTCGAAGAAAACGGTGGCCTGGCCCGAGTCGCAGATTGCTTCGAGTTCACGTCGGCGTGCGGTCTGCCCGGCGTCCAGGAAACCGACGAAGCGATACCCATCGAGGGGCAGCGGACAGACCGAGAGGGCGGCGGTGACCGCGCTCGCGCCCGGAACCGGCGAAACGGGGATGCCGCGCTCCCCGCACAGGCTGACCAGGCGGTAGCCCGGGTCGGAAACGAGCGGGGTTCCGGCATCGGAGACCAGCGCGACCTGCTCGCCCGCCTCGAGGCGTTCGAGCACCCGCGCCGCCGCGCGCGGCTCGTTGTCGTCGCGCAGCGAAACCAGGCGCGGGCGGCGGATGTTCAGGTGCGCTAACAGGGCGGAAGTGCGTCTGGTATCCTCCGAGGCGATTGTCTCAACCGTTTCGAGGACATTGACCGCTCGACGCGTCATGTCCCCCAGGTTTCCAATAGGCGTTGCCACCACATACAGGCATCCCGGCATGTGCTTTCCAGAGCGCGCAACCAGTCCAGGCGCAAAATACCCCGATTTCCGACGGGTGACCATCCGGCACCGGCCCGCGCTGCCGGTTCGCGTGCTGCCCGGCCGGCGGCCGCCGGCCTTGCTGGCGTGCCTGATACTGGCCGCCTGCGAGGCCACCGCGCCGGTGCCGGTTGTCGAACAGGCGGTACCGGAACGCCCTGCCGTCACCGGCGAAGACGCGATTCACGGGTCGGTCGACCTTGCGGACCTGCGCCTCAGCGAGTCGTGCGAGCGGGAGGGGGATCGCCTGTGCGCCGTGGAGGCGCTGGCGCGATTTGTCGAGAGCGCTTCCTTCCGGAAACTGCCCGCCGCACCGGCCGCCGGGCAAGCCGATGGCAACGGGAGCCGGTCCGCCCGGCTCGACCGGCAGTCATTGAACGACCGCCTTTGGCGGCTGACCGGAGATTTTCTTCCGGCGGAGGTGGCGTTTCTCGCACAACATCACGAGCTGTCCGCCCTGTGGCGTCTGCGCCAGGCCATGAGCGGCAGCCGTGCCCACCCGGAACAGGCCGAGCGGCTGCGGGCCTGGATGGTCCGGGAAGCCGGCCATCCGTTCGTTTCCCTGCCGCCCGGCAGCCTCGCCGACGCGCTCGAGCCAATGCGGGAACCCGGGCGAGTGGCGCTCTTCGTTCCCCTGAGCGGCGCCCTGGCGGCGGCCGGCCGTGCGGTGCGCGACGGGTTCATCGCCGCCTACCTGGACGACACCGGGCCGCTCAAGCCGCCCGTGCGCATATACGACACCGCCGCCGCCCCTATCGGCGCGATTTACGAGCGCAGCCTCTCGGACGGCGCCGACTTGATCGTCGGCCCGTTGAGCAAGGGGAAACTTGAAGCGCTCCGGGGCCTGAATCCCCGGGTGGCGGTGCTCGGCCTCAACTACATCGAGGCTTCGGGCGGCGGCCAGTCCGGCCAGGATCGGCCCCCGGAATCCGGCATCCAGGCGCCGCCTTACTCCGAACCCCCGTTTCTCCAGTTGGGCCTCGCCGTCGAAGACGAAGCGGCGACCATCACCGAGCACCTGCTCGCCCGGAAACTCAGGCGCCTGCTCGCCATACGCGGCACCGAAGACTGGGCCGTGCGCGGCGTTCGCGCATTCGCGGATACCTGGCCGTTCGATGTCGAACTCCAGGCGTTCACCGACGTCAGAACCGTCACCGAATCCGTCGGCGCGGCCATGGGAGTGGCCGCCAGCGAAGAACGCAGGGAGAGCCTGGAACGGCTGCTGAACAGGAAGGTGGAATTCCAGCCCCGGGCGCGTTCGGATCTCGACGGCGTGGTCGCTTTCGTCGACCACCTCGAGGCCACCGCCCTGGCGCCGGCGCTGAAGTATCACCTGGCGGGCCGGGTGCCCCCGATTTACGCCAGTTCACAAAGTGTGCGCAATGCATCCTCGCTTGCCGAACTGAGCGGCTTTCACGTTACCGAGATGCCCTTCAACCTGTACGCCGAGCCCCTTTGGAGCGCGGTGAAGACATCGTTCGGCGGCGGCGGCAATGTCGCGGCGCTCCGGTCGCTCGGCATGGACGCCTTTCGCATCGTCAGTCTCCGGGGCTGGGTTGCGCACGGCGAACCGGTGTATGGCGCCACGGGCAGGCTGCGGCTCGAGCGAAACGGGCAGGTGCGCCGCCGGCTTGCCTGGGCAACAGTCAGCGGCGGCAGGGTCCGCCCGCTGGCCGCAGGCGCGGCGCCGTAGGGTCCCGTGTCCCGGCGAGCCTCCTCAACCGGGCAGCGGCCCACGCCGCCTGCCGCCTCGTCCGATTCATCCACCGTCGCCAAGGGTCGGCGGGCTGAGGATCTCGCCCTGCAATACCTGGGGGGAAAGGGCCTCCGGCTGATTGCCAGGAACTACCGCTGCCGGGTCGGCGAGGTCGACCTCGTCATGACGAAGGCGGGCATCGTCGTCTTCGTGGAAGTCCGGTCGCGCGCGTCCTCCGCTTTCGCCAACCCGAAGGAAACCGTCGACTGGCGCAAACAGCGGCGCCTGGCCAGGGTCGCCGCCTGGTTCCTGCGCTCGCGCCGGGACCTGGCATCTCATCCGGTCCGATTTGACGTGGTGTCGGTGACAACGCCAAACTACGACGCCAGACTGGAGTGGATCCAGAACGCTTTTCAGGTCGATGACTCCTGCTGACGCTCTCCCAGGCTCACCTGCCCGTCTCAAGCCGGCGAAGACCGGACCGGTGGGGTACCGCGCCGCCGCACTGCTGAGGCGGGTCGCGGCACTGCTGGTTCTACCCGTGTTCACACTGACGCTCCCGTCCTGCGCCACGTTCTCCGACGATCCCCGGGCGCGAACGCCCGGGTCGATGATCGACGACGAGGCGCTCGAGAAGGTGGTCGAACGGGAAATCCGCAAATCCGATGCGGAACTCAAGGGCGCTCACCTGGTCGTGGTCAGCTACGGCGGCATCGTGCTGCTGATCGGCCAGGTATCCACCGAAGAGCTGAAGAACAAGGCGCAGGCCGTGGCCCAGGGCATCGCCAAGGTGAGCAAGGTGCACAACGAGATCGGCGTGGGCGGCCCCATCTCCTACGTGGCCCGCACCAATGACGGGTGGCTCACCAGCAAGGTAAAAGGGAAGCTGATCGTCGCCGACGATGTGCCGGGCCGAAAGGTCAAGGTGCAGACGGAGAACGGCGTCGTCTACCTCATGGGCTTTCTGACCCGCGCCGAGGCCGACGCGGCGGTGCAGTCTGCCGCGTCGGTGTTCGGAGTACAGCAGATCGTCAGGGTGTTCGAATACCTCGACTGAAGGCTGCCGAACGTAGCGAGGTTCGCAAGATCAGCGAAACCACCGGGTGCGGGGAAACTGGTTGTTACTCCTGCATCTCCAGTTCCGTTTCGGTCAGGCTGGACCGGAACGATTCGCGCTCGAAGATCATCTGCATGTAGTTCTGCAGCGGCCGGGTGGAGCGCTCGGGCAAGGTGATGCCGACGACCTTCAGCCGCCAGAATATCGGCGCCACGCAGCAGTCCACCAGCGTGAACTCGTCGTTCATGAAGAACGGCTTCTCGCTGAAGATCGGCGCGATGCCGACGATGCTCTCGCGCAGCTCGTTGCGGGCCCGGGTGCGTACGGTTTCCCGCCCCTTGCCGGTCATCAGCAGATCGAGCTTGCCGCTCCACTCCTTCTCCACCCGGGAGATCCAGAGCCTCGAGAGCGCCCGCTGCACCGGGTAGACGGGCAGGAGCGGCGGGTGCGGGAACCGCTCGTCCAGGTACTCCATGATCACGTTCGCCTCGTAGAGCACGAGGTCCCGGTCGGCCAGTATGGGCAGGCTGTTGTAGGGGCTGATCTCGACCAGCTCTTCCGGTTTGCGGTTGGGGTCGATGTCGACGATGTCGACGGTGACGCTCTTTTCGGCCAGCACCATCCTCACCCGATGGGAATAGTGATCCCGCGCGTCCGAGAAGAAGGTCATTGAAGATCGTCGGGTGACTAGGCTCATGGCGCTATTCCTCGCGGACCCCGCAGCCGGGCTCCGCCGGTTGGTCGAATCAGTGAACGTCCTTCCAGAACTCCCGGTTCAGCAACCAGGTGAATACACCCAGAAAGGCGAGAAACAGCAGCACATAGACACCCAGCCGCTGCCGTTCGAGCCGCATCGGCTCTCCGACATAGTGGAGAAAGTTGACCAGGTCAAACACCGCCCGGTCGTACTCCCCGCTGGAGTACAGCCCGGTGCCCGCATCGACGGCCAGTTCGAAACAGTCCTCGGCTTCCGGCGCGCACATGTCTCTCTGCACGCCCTGCAGATCGAGCATGACATGCGGCATGCCCACGTTCTCGAAAACCTTGTTGTTCACTCCGAACGGGCGGGACTCGTCCACATAGAAGGCTTTCAGGTAGTTGTAGAGCCATTCGGGGCTGCGCACCCGCGTCACCATCGTGAGGTCCGGGGCGGGGCCGCCGAACCAGTTGCGGGCCTGGTCGGTGTCCATCGCCGTGGTCATCAGTTCGCCGATCTTCTGGCCGGTAAAGATCACCGTCTCGAGGGCGACGTCGTGGGGGATGCCCAGGTCGTCCGCGGTGCGCTCATAGCGCTGGAAACGCAGGGAGTGGCAGCCGAGGCAGTAGTTCGTGTAAAGGCGCAGGCCGCGCTGCAGCGACGGCTGGTCGCGCAGGTCGGGTTCCATCGCCTCCATGGGCCAGCCGGTATCCGCCGCCGCGGCGGGGTTCGGCAGGTTTCCGGTTGCCGTTGCGAAGAGCGCCGCCAGGACCAGAACGAGTCGGTGCGCCATTGCCGGGCCTCTTGTTGGCGAGTGAAGGTGGGCGGATGGGTCGGATTCGCGCACGTTGGCCGTATTCCCCTCAGGCTTGAACATCGGGCATCGTTTGGTCAGGTGACCCGTTCAGGCACGGGCCTGGTCTTCTCCGCCCGCGTATACCACGGCATCAGCACGAAGTAGGCGAAGTAGAGCACGGTGCAGATCTGGGCAAGGACTGTGGCCAGCGGCGACGGCGGCACCATCCCGAGGTATCCCAGTATGAAGAAGCTGACCACGAAGATCGCCAGCATCGCCTTGGAGATGGCACCCTTGAAGCGCATGGGCGCAACCGGGCTCTTGTCGAGCCACGGCAGGAAGGCGGGGATGACGATGGCGCCCACCATCACCACCAGCCCCCAGAACTTTGCCGGTACCCCGAACAGCGGGAAGGTCGCCGCGCGCAGCATGGCGTAGAACGGCGTGTAGTACCACACCGGCGCGATGTGCTCGGGTGTCTTCAGTGGGTCGGCCATCTCGAAATTCGGTTTCTCCAGGAAGTAACCGCCCATCTCCGGTGCGAAGAACACCACCGCGCAGAACAGGAACAGGAAAACCACGGTGGCGTGCACGTCGTGGGTTACCGTGTAGGGCCAGAACGGCACGCCGTCGAGGGGCTTGCCGGCCGCGTCCTTGAACTTCTTGATGTCCACGCCGTCCGGCGCCGTGGAGCCGACGTGGTGCAACGCGATGAAATGCACGAACACCAGCGCCACCAGGATGAGCGGCAGGGCCACCACGTGCAGCGCGAAGAAGCGGTTCAGCGTGATGTCCGACATGAGGTAGTCGCCGCGCAGCCACTCCATCAGGTCGGGGCCCACGAGGGGTATGGCGCCCACCAGCGAGACGATGACCTGCGCGCCCCAGTAGGACATGTTGCCCCAGGGGAGGAGATAGCCGAAGAACCCTTCCGCCATCAGCGCCAGGTAGATGGCCATGCCGATCAGCCACAGAAGCTCCCGGGGTTTGCGGTACGACCCGTACATCAGGCCGCGGAACATGTGCAGATAGACGATCACGAAGAAGGCCGAGGCGCCCGTGGAATGCAGGTAGCGGAGCAGCCAGCCGAAATCCACGTCGCGCATGATGTACTCGACCGAGGCGAACGCCCCCTCCCCGCTCGGCACGTAGCTCATGGTCAGCCAGATGCCGGTGACAAGCTGCAGCACCAGGATGAAGGTGGCCAGCCAGCCCATGAGATACCAGAAGTTGTGGTTCCTGGGGGCGTAGTACTTCGAGAGGTGGTATTCCCAGGTCTCCGTCGCGGGGAAGCGGTCGTCCAGCCAGCCGACGAAGGAGCGCAGGTTTCTCGCGACCCTGCCTTGGCTCCGCTGCATCAGGCCGTCTCCTCGTCCTCGCCGATGACGATGACCGTGTCCGATACGAACCGGTAGGGGGGCACCTCAAGGTTATCGGGCGCGGGCACCGCCTTGACCACCCGGCCCGCCAGGTCGAAGCGCGAACCGTGGCAGGGGCAGAAGAACCCGCCTTGCCAGTTGGGGTCGAAGGGCTCGGGGCGAATCACGCCGTGGTACTTGGGGGAGCAGCCGAGGTGGGTGCACAGGCCCAGGTACACGCCGATGTCGGGGCGCTTGGAGCGCCAGGGATTGCGCGCGTAGCCGGGCTGCATCTCGAGGTTTTCGGAATTCTCGTCCGCCAGGTTGTCGTTTTCCGCCTTGAGGCGTTCGACGGCCGCGTCGTCCCGCTTTACCACGAAAACGGGCTTGCCCCGCCAGGCGGGAATGGGGCCGAGGATCTCGCCGGGGCGAAGCTTGGAGATGTCGAGGGTTACCGGGGCGCCGGCAGCGCGCGCCCGGGCGCTCGGCAGCCAGGAGCGAACGAAGGGAACCGCCGCTCCGATGGCTCCGACGCCGCCGATGGTGGCCGTGGCGCCCACCAGAAAGTTGCGCCGCTTGCGGTTGGCTTCGGGTGCGCCCTGCCCGCCCGCGGCCGGTTCATCGAACGTATCGGTGCTCAAGGCGAAAAGTTCCTGTCAAGAAGCTGATTCTGGTGGTTTTGACGGCTTTTTCTGGTTTTGCCGCCGCCGTCGAGGCACGCGAATTCTAACACAGCGACCCCTGCGACCACTCGGCCACCCAGCCCGGCAAGACACTCCGCCCGATCAGCGCTTGGAGTACTGGGGACGCTTGCGTGCCTTGCGCAAACCCACCTTCTTCCGCTCGACCTCCCGCGCGTCCCGGGTGAGGAACCCCGCCTGGCGCAGCGGCTGGCGCAGCGTCTCGTCCTGCTCCACCAGCGCCCGGGCGATGCCGTGCCGGATTGCCCCCGCCTGGCCGGAGTTGCCGCCGCCGCGAACGGTCACCCGGATGTCCACCTTGTCAACGAGCTCCGCCACCTCGAGCGGCTGACGGACGATCATGCGCGCCGTCTCGCGGCCGAAATAGCGGTCGAGCGGCCGGGAGTTGACCGTGATGCTGCCCGAGCCGGAAGCGATGTATACCCTGGCGGCAGAGGTCTTGCGCCTGCCGGTTCCGTATGTCGTCTGGTCCGCCACGATTGCTCCGTCAGATTTCGATGGGGTGGGGTTGTTGCGCCGCGTGGGGGTGGTCGGGGCCGGCATAGACCTTGAGCTTCCTGAACATGGCGCGCCCGAGGGGATTTCTCGGCAGCATGCCCTTCACGGCCTTCTCGATGATCCGCTCCGGATGGGTCTGGCGCAGCCTGTTCAGGCTGGTGCTCCGGATGCCGCCCGGATAGCCGCTGTGCCGATGGTAGACCTTGCCCGTTTCCTTGTTGCCGGTCACCCGGACCTTGGCGGCATTGACGACGATGATGTAGTCGCCCGTGTCGACATGCGGCGTGTATTCCGGCTTGTGCTTGCCGCGCAGCCGGTGGGCCACCGCCGATGCGAGGCGGCCGAGGGTGCGATTCTCGGCGTCGACAACGTACCAGGAACGCTCCACGTCCTGCGCGCGCATGCTGACCGTTTTCATGACTTCTGGACCTATCGTTCCCGGATCAGGCTGTCAAATGAGTGGAGTTCGCACCCGTTCGCCGTTTTCTCCAACCGGGCCTGTTCATGCCTGTTCATGAATGAACCACTGCGGCCGTGGATGGCAGCGCAACACTTGAGCGCACTTCCGCCGGGAGTGAGCCGGATTTCGGAAGGCGCGCATGTTAACGATTGGGTATGGCTTTGACAATATCGGCGCCACCCGCCGGAAAGGCCCCGGAACGCCGTTCAGCCGGCCTTGTGGGACTTCGCGAGATAGGCGTGGGACTGCATTTCGACCAGGCGGCTCGAGGTGCGCTCGAACTCCCGGCGGTGCCGCTCGCCGCCGTACAGATCGCCCACCGGCGCATCCGCCGAGACGATCAGCTTCACGTTGCGGTCGTAGAACTCGTCCACCAGGCTGATGAACCGGCGCGCCGCGTCTTCACGGCCCGCATCGAAGCGCTTCAGGTTCGAGACCAGCACCGTATTGTGGCACCGGGCGAGTTCGATGTAGTCGTTGGCGCTGCGGGGCCCTTCGCAGAGTTCCGCAAACTCGAACCAGGCCACATCGTCGGCGAGGCGGTGGGCATGGATACTGCGCCCGTTGACTTCAAGGTCTACCGATTTCCGTGACTGCCCCGGTGCGAGCGCGTCGAAACTGGCCGCAAGGCCCCGCTCCGCTCCGTCGTCCAGCGGCCAGTGGTAGATCTCGGCGCGTTCCAGGGTTCTCAGGCGGTGATCGACCGTGCCGTCCACTCGATGCACCAGGGTATGCGTCTCCAGCGCGTCTATGGCCGGCAGGAAGCGGCGGCGCTGCAGGCCGTTCTCGTAGAGCAGGGCCGGCCGCACGTTTGAAGTGGCCACCAGGGTCACGCCGCGCCCGAACAGGTGCCCCAGCAGTTCGCCCAGGATCATGGCGTCGCCGATATCCGCCACGAAGAACTCGTCGAAGCACAGCACCCGGGCCCGTTCCGCCAATCCGTCCGCAACCCGGCGCAACGGGTCCGGCGTGCCGCGCAACGCGTGCAGGTCGTCGTGTACGCGGCGCATGAACCGGTGGAAGTGCATGCGCACCTTGCCGACCGGGGCGCATTCATGGAAGAGGTCCATCAGCATCGTCTTGCCCCGGCCCACGCCTCCCCACAGGTACAGGCCGCATTCCGGCCCCGGATCGCGGCGACGGAACGGCCAACGGCTCCGCGTCCGCCGATTCCCGAGCCGGTGATGCAGGTCGTCGAGCAACGCCACCGCCTCGCGCTGCGCCGCGTCATCGATGAGGTTTCCGGCCGCCAGTTCCTGCCGGTATCGTTGTGCGGGCGACATGATTGCGGGGGCCTATCGCTCCGCCGGGCGCTCATGCCCGGGCCCGCCGCGCACTTCCGCCGCCAGGGCATGGGCTTCCAGGCCTTCGCTTCTCGCCAGCACGGAGGCGGTACGCGCCAGTGCCCGGCAGCCCTCCGGCGTGAGGCCGATGACGGAGCTGCGCTTCTGAAAATCCTCGACGCCCAGGGGCGAGGAAAAACGAGCGGTCCCGTAGGTGGGCAGCACGTGACTCGGCCCGGCCACGTAGTCGCCCATGACCTCCGGCGAGTGGGCGCCGAGAAAAACGGCGCCCGCGTTGCGTACCCCCTCCAGCAGCGACTCCGGGTCCCGGACGGCGAGCATCAGGTGCTCCGGGGCGATGCGGTTGGAAATCTGCACAGCCTCCTCGAGCGAGGCGGTCTCGATCAACGCACCGCGTTCCTCCAGGGACCGGGCAATGATGTCCCGGCGTTCGCGCATCCCGATCAGCGCCTCCATCCGCGATGCCAGGGCATCGAGATAATCCCTGTCCGGGCACAGCAGCAGGCTCTGGGCCAGCTCATCGTGCTCGGCCTGGGAGAACAGGTCGCAGGCCAGCCAGTCCACGGGCGCGGAACCGTCGGTGACGATCAGGATCTCGCTCGGCCCCGCAATCAGGTCGATGCCGGTCCTGCCGTACACCTGGCGCTTGGCCGCCGCCACGTAGGCATTGCCGGGCCCCACTATCTTGTCCACCGCACCGATGGTCTCCGTGCCCCATGCCAGCGCGCCGACCGCCTGCGCCCCGCCGACGGCATAGGCCTCGGTAACGCCGGTCAGGTGCAGGGCGGCAAGCACCATCGGATCCCGCTCACCGCCGGGGGTCGGCATGGTGACAACCACCTCGCCCACACCCGCAACCCGCGCCGGAACGATCGTCATAAGCACCGTCGACGGGTATGCCGCCCGGCCCCCCGGAACATAGACGCCGATCCTCTCCAGCGCGGTAATGCGCACCCCCAGGCGGTTGCCCAGCTCGTCGCGGTAGCTCCATGACTCCCCGGCCTGGCGCCGGTGAAAGCGATCGATGCGCCCCGCGGCGTCTTCCAATGCCCTGCGCCGCTCTTCGGGCAGGCTCTCGAACGCCAGGCGAAACTCCTCCGGGTCCAGCTCGAGTTCGCGCATATCCGTGACGCCGGCGCCGTCAAACCGGTTGGTGAACTCCACCAGCGCCGCGTCCCCCCGCGCCTTCACCGCAGCCACGATCTCCGCCGCCACCCTCGCCACATCCGCGGATTCCGACTCGATTCCCGTCAACTCGTCGAGTTCCCGTGCGAAGCCCGGCGCGGCGCTGCGCAGACGGCGGATCTTCAACCTGGTGTCCTGTCCCATCAGAATCTACGTTTTCGGCGTGCCGCGGGGTCAGATGCGCCGCACATCGGCGCCCAGCGCCGACAGCTTGTCCTCGATCGCCTCGTACCCCCGGTCGATGTGGTAGATGCGGTCGATGGTCGTCCTGCCCTCGGCGACCAGCCCCGCCACGACGAGGCTGAACGATGCGCGCAGGTCCGTGGCCATGACCGGGGCCGCCCTGAGCCGCTCCACACCGTGCACCAGCGCCGTCGACTTGCCCCGCAACTCGATTCTGGCGCCGAGCCGGTTGATCTCCTGCACATGCATGAAGCGGTTCTCGAAGATGTTTTCCGTGACGCGGCAGTCGCCCTCGGCGATCGCGTTCATGGCCAGGAACTGGGCCTGCATGTCCGTCGGAAAGCCGGGATAGGGTGCCGTTTCGATGTCGACCGCCCTCGGCCTCGCCCGCATGTCGAGCTCCACCCAGCCCTTGCCGGTACGAATGTCGGCGCCGGCCACCATGAGCCGCTCCAGCACCGCGCCGAGGGTGCGCGGATCGACGCCGGTGAGGCGGACACGTCCCCGCGTTGCGGCAACGGCAATCAGGTAGGTGCCCGCTTCCACCCGGTCGGGCATGATCGCGTAGCCGGTACCGCCAAGCCGCTCAACGCCGTCGATTACCACGGTCGATGTGCCGTGCCCGGAGACGCGGGCTCCCATGGCGTTGAGGAAATTCCCGAGATCGACGATCTCCGGCTCGCGGGCAGCCCGCCTGAGCACCGTTTTCCCTTCCGCCAGCGTCGCCGCCATCATCAGGTTTTCCGTGCTGCCCACCGTGACCGTGTCCATTTCCACCTCGGCGCCCCTGAGCCCTCCCGGAGCGCTCGCCCGCACGTAGCCGTCCCGCATGCCGATCTCGGCGCCCATGGCGGCGAAGCCTTTCAGATGCTGGTCGACCGGCCGCGCACCGATGGCGCAGCCCCCGGGCAGCGACACCTCGCCGCCGCCGAACCGGGCGAGCAGCGGCCCCATCACGAGAAAGGACGCCCGCATGGTCTTCACCAGGTCGTAGGGCGCGCGCAGCTCGCTCAGGTTTGCGGCGGTAATCTCGATGCCCGAGTTGCCGTCGTCGACGGCATCCGCGCCCAGGCCGCGCAGCAGCTTGAGCATGGTGCCGATGTCGTTGAGGCGCGGCGCGTTTTCCAGCGCCACCCGCTCGGCCGTGAGCAGGCTTGCCGCCAGTATCGGCAGCGCCGCGTTCTTGGCGCCGGATACCCTGAGCGACCCCTCGAGCCGCTTGCCGCCGTCTATGACCAGCTTTTCCATCGGTGCCCCGTCCCGCGCCCGGACCGCTCAGGCGCGCTCGGCGGCGGTTCTTGCATCGATCGTAACGGCGTGCAGGCTGCCGTCGGCGATGAAGCCCTGAATGCAGGCGTAGACGGCCTGGTGCCTGCGCACCCGGCTCAGCGTCTCGAAGCTGTCGCTGGTTACCCTGATCAGCGCCCGGTTTCCCTCCAGGGCCACCGCCACGTCACTGCCGGGCAGCGCATCGCGTATGCGCCCTTCAACCTCGCGCTCCAGATGCTCCATGCAGATGTCCTCTAAGTGATACGCCGCGCTGCCCGATTGCTGCGGTGGCCCGGCAGCATCAGGCATCCAATGCCAGTACGCCGCTGAGGCCGGAGAAGTCGGCGATGTTGCAGAGACCCTGGGATGCGCCCTTGAACGTCACGGTCTTCCCGCAACCGCCGGCCGCGCGCCGCCAGGCGATGAGCAGCGCAACCGCCACGCTGTTGGCATCCTCCAGCCCGGAACAGTCGAACTCGACGGTGCCCTGTTGCGATTCCCGAATCAGCGATTCCCCGGCCGAACGGATCTCGGCGAGGTTCTCGAAGGTGACGCCGCCCGACAGGCGCCCGTTTCCGTCCAGTGCCCAGGGTCTCATGCGCCGGCGTTTTCCTTCGCTTCCTGGGCGCCCTCCTCGGCCACCACCGCAGCCCAGGCATCGATGACGCGGTCGAGGTCTCCACCATACCTTGCGTCTGCTACCGCGCTCTTGAACTGGCTGCGGAAAGTCAGGCCGATGTTCACGCCGGCGATGACGATGTTGCCGATCCGCCACACGCCGTCCTTGCCCAGCCTCATGGTGTAGATGACCGGATGCACGTTGCCGCCGGTGCGTATCTCCATCCTGACGTTCTGCCGGTCGGGCCGGCGCGGCGGCCCGTCCGGGGGCAGCACCACGACCTCGCCGTCCTTGAACGACGTCAGCGACAGCGCATAGGTTCTCAGCAGGCCGGACTTGAAGTTGTCGGCAAAGCGCCGGCGCTGATCCGCCGTGGCCTTGCGGTAGTGCACCGACATCACGCCCCGGGCGAACCCCGCGAAATCGATGGCCGGCGTCAGCAGCGCATCCACTTCGTCGAAGAAGCGGTCGGGATCCTCGTCGACCCAGGCACGGGATGTCTCGATGAGATCGAGCAACTCCTCGGATTTCTCCTGCACGATCCGGTGCGGCGCCGATTCGAACTCGGCGGCGGCCACCTCGGCGCCGGCCCCGGCGGCCTGCGGCACAGCAACGACAAGCCCGGCGAAGCCAATCGCCAACCCGGCCGACATGCACATTGCGCCAAGGCGTTCAGTCATGAGCCGAGGTTCGTTACCAGGTCGCCGATGAGGTTCTCGAGCACCAGCGCACCCTGGGTGTCCAGAATTTCACCGCCGTCGTCGAGTGTTTCCTCGTCGGCGCCCGGCAGCAGGCTCACGTAGCGCGAGCCGATGATCCCCTCGGTGAGTATCTGCGCGCCGGTATCGGTGCTCAACGGGCCCGCCCGCCTCTCGATCTCCATGGTCACCACCGCCTCGCCGTACTCGGTGTCTACCTGGATGTGCGAGACGCGCCCGATCACCACACCCGCCAGGCTCACCTTGGCGCGGCGCTTGAGGCCCGCCACATCGTCGAAACGCGCGGAGATCGAATAGGTGGAACTGTCCTCGAAGTTGATGCCGCTCACCCGCACGACCAGGAAGACGAGGGCCAGGATGCCGGCCAGCACGAAAGCGCCGACGCTGATTTCCACCGTTCGCATGCGCATGGTCAATCCTCCTTCCGATCTCTCCTTCAGAAATCTCCGTACATGCTGAGCGTCAGCAGGAAATCCAGCGCCAGGATCATCACCGACGAATACACGACCGTGCGCGTGGTGGCAAGCCCGATGCCCTCCGCCGACGGATAGGTATCGTAACCCTGATAGACCGCGATCCAGGTCACCACCACGGCAAAGAAGACGCTTTTCAGCATGCCCTTGCCGATGTCCTCCCAGATCTCCACGACATCCGTCATGCCCGACCAGAAGGCGCCGCGCTCGATGCCCAGCCACTCTATGCCGACCACCACCCCGCCGTAAATGGCGACGACGTTGAATATGGCCGTGAGCAGCGGCAGGCTGATGAATCCGGCCCAGAGCCGGGGCGCCACCACCCGCCGGAGCGGGTCCACGCCCATCATTTCCATGCTGGTGAGCTGCTCGGTGGACTTCATCAGGCCGATCTCGGCGGTGATGGCCGACCCCGCCCGTCCGGCGAACAGGAGCGCCGTGATCACCGGGCCGAGTTCGCGCAGCAGCACCACGGCAAGCCCCACGCCCACCGCGTCCTGGGCGCCGAAGCGCGCAAGCTGGGTGTAGAACTGCAGGGCCAGCACGGCGCCGATGGAGAAGGCGGACAGCATGACGATGATGAGCGAGAGCACGCCCACGTTGTGGATCTGGCGGACCACAAGGTAAAGATCGGCCGGCTTCGGCAGCCAGAAAACCGACGCGACCCACAGCATGGAGGCGCGGCCGAGGCTCGCCATGCGGTTCAGGGCCCGGTGTCCGAGGCGGAGCAGCAAGTCCGGCATCGTTTTTTAGCGGGCCTCGCTCTTCTTTTTGCCAGGCACCGGGCGGGCACGAGGTGCGGGATTGCGGAACAGGTCCTTCAATCTAGCTCCGAGAGTGGCCATGCGGTACGGGTATACGTGTTGCCGATGGACGCGCCAAGCGGATTCTCTCTGTTCGGCAGCGTTGGGTGTTCGACACCCGGCCCCGCAACAAGTTGCGGGGCGTCGCCACCTGCCGAAGCGGTGCTTCGGCTCGGGCTGCGCCCGACCGGTGGCGACCCCGCACCGCACACCTGCTCTCTCCCAGCGGGACCCTGTTGCTTGCGCATCCTCGTTCTGGCGCACCGGGTTTCCAGCGTTCATTGCATAGCCTCGCCGAGCAGGTCCTGCTCGAAATCGGGGGCCGGGTAGTGGAAGGGGACGGGGCCGTCGGGCGTGCCGTTGATGAACTGGCGGACTTCGGGCTCCGGGTGGTCCTTGAGTACGTCCGCGGCGCCGGCGCCGATGACGCCGCCGGCGGACAGCACGTAGATGCGGTCGGCGATGCTGGCGGTTTCGTGGATGTCGTGGGAGACGATCAGGCTCGTGGTGCCCAGTGCCGCGTTGAGATTGCGGATGAGGCTCAGCAGCACGCCCATGGCGATGGGGTCCTGGCCGGCGAACGGTTCGTCGTACATGATGAGGTCCGGGTCGAGGGCAATTGCCCGGGCCAGCGCCACCCGGCGCCCCATGCCGCCGGAAAGCTCGGCGGGCATGAGGTTGCGCGCGCCGCGCAGCCCCACCGCGTTCAGCTTCATCAGCACCAGGTCGCGAATGGTGTCTTCCGGCAGGCTGGTGTGCACCCGCATGGGGAAGGCCACGTTCTCGAACACGTTCAGGTCCGTGAACAGCGCGGCGGACTGGAACAGTACGCCCATGCGCCGCCGTATCGAGAAGAGTTCCGCCCGGCGCAGCCTCGACACATCGCGGCCGTCGAGGAGTATCCGGCCGCGGTCGGGCTTCAGGCTGCCGCCGATCATCCTGAGCAGCGTCGTCTTGCCGCAGCCGCTCGGCCCCATGATGGCGGTGATGCGGCCGCGGGGGACGGTGAGCGACAGTTCGTCGAAAATCACCAGCTCGCCGATGGAATAGCAGAGATCGCGAATTTCGACGAGATTCCCTTCGTCGGCGACGGCCGCTCCCGTCCTGACGTTGTCGGCTTGCTCGGGCATGGGCGGAATTTGAGCATTTGCGGCAGGCCGGCACAAGAAAGCACCGGCGCGGCCCCGGGGTGTGACTAATTTTCGTACAGCGTCTAAAGTGCAGGTCCCGGCTGCGCGAGCCATCCTGTTTCCTCGGTATGTGGATACCCGTACTCGGGCTGATCGTCGGTTTCATGGCGCTGGTCTGGAGCGCGGACAAGTTCCTGTCGGGCGCCGCGAGCACCGCCCACAACCTGGGTGTCTCGAAGATTCTCATCGGGCTGACCATCGTCTCCATCGGCACCTCGGCCCCGGAGATCTTCGTGGCCATCACCGCCTCCCTTGCCGGCAATCCGCTGCTGGGCATCGGCAATGCCATCGGTTCCAATATCGCCAACATCGGGCTGGTTCTCGGGGTGACCGCCCTCGTCGCCCCGCTCCCCTTCTCGGTACGGGTACTGCAGGCGGAATTGCCCTGGCTGCTCGGCGCCACCCTGCTGGCGCTCGTGCTGATGTTCAACCTGGAGCTGAACGTCGTCGACAGCCTCGTTCTCCTGGCCGGGCTGCTGCTGATCCTCTATTTCCTGGTCTCCCAGCGCACCCCGGCCCACACCGAGATTTCCGAAACGTTTCAGGCCGACCTCGACGAACTCCCGGAGATGACCACCTGGCAGGGCGTTCTGTGGCTCATCGGGGGCCTCGTCATTCTGGTGGCCAGTTCCCACCTTTTGGTCTGGTCCGCCTCGGACATCGCCCACCGGCTGGGTGTCAGCAACCTGGTGATCGGCCTCACCATCGTCGCGGTCGGCACGAGCCTGCCGGAACTTGCAGCCACCGTCGCCGCCGCCGTCAAGGGCCACACCGACATCGCCATCGGCAACGTGGTCGGCTCCAACATCCTGAACATCCTGGCCGTGCTGGCCGTGCCCGGCTTCGTGACCACGGTGCAGATGGAACCGGTGGCCCTGTGGCGCGACTGCGGCATGATGGCCGCACTGACGCTGCTCCTCGCCCTCTTCGCCTACGGCATCAATTCCCGGGCCGTAATCACCCGGTTCGAGGGCGCCGTCATGCTCCTCGCCTGGGTGGGATACAACTCGCTCCTCGTGCAGCAGTCGGTGCATTAGCTTGGACGAAGAAACCGCACGACGGGCCCGGCACATCCGGCTGGTGGCCTTCGACGTCGACGGCGTACTCACCGACGGCAGCATCACCTACACGGACAAGGGCGACGAGATCAAGTCGTTCAACGCCCAGGACGGCTCCGCCATCAAACGGCTGATCGCAAGCGGCATCGAGGTAGCACTGATTACCGGACGGCAATCTCCCATGGTCGAACGGCGGGCCCGGGAACTCGGCATACGCCACCTCTACGCCGGCGCCGCGGAAAAACTCGATGCACTGAACAAACTACTCGACATACTCGACCTCGACGCCGATGCCTGTGCGTACGTAGGCGACGACCTGCCGGACCTCCCCGTCCTCGAAGCCGTCGGCCTCGCAGTCTCGGTACCCAACGGCCGACCCGAAGTACGCGAAGCAGCCCACCACATCACCCCACGTGCCGGCGGCGACGGCGCCGCCAGCGACGTTTGCCGCATGATCCTCAGTGTCCGGGACCGCCCGACGCCCGGCGAGCCAAACCGGCAACAGATCTGATCAATGCGAGTCGGGAACCCGGCGCGCCGGGGCGAGGACGCGCAAGGAACAGACGACCGCCGGGAGAGAGCAGGTGTGCGGTACGGGTATCCGGCACCTTTAAAGCACCCCTGCACCCTCGAATTCCACGACAACGCGTCCGCTTGGCGTGCCGGATACCCGCACCGCATACCTGCTCTCGGTGCCCGATCGAAGCAATCAATCGATACGCCGATTCCCAAAATGGTTTTTTTCAATGAATCAAACATCAATTCCATGAAAGTTCCCAACCCGCCCCGCCAGGACGCTGACGCGCAAGGAACTGTTTGGCTCCAGGATGAGAGTCGGTGTACGGTGCAGGCATCCGGCACCTTTAAAGCACCCCTGCGCCCTCGAATTCCACCACAACGCGTCCGCTTGGCGTGCCGGATGCCTGCACCGTATGCCGACTCGATGTTGAATTACCCTATTATGTCAAATACATTTTCGTTTAAAATCAAACAGTTGTAGATTGTTCCATGCAATTCAATGAACAGCACGGCCTTGCCATCGGAGTCCTGCTAGCAGTCGGCGCCCTGCTGCTTACCTTCTATTTCGCGCCCTGGCGCGGCAGCGTCGCCCCCGGCGCCCTGCCGCCGGAACTGGCCGACGAGCCCGACCTGCTGATGGAAGGCGCCTCGATCACCCAGTTCCAGGACGACGGCACCGTTCAGTACCGGCTGATGGCCCGCGAGATCCGCCACTTCGAGGACGAGCAATTCACGCGGCTGCTCGCCCCCGACCTCGAACTCCACAGCGAACCCGACCCGCCGTGGCGCGTCACCTCGCTGCGCGGCGAGATCCACGGCACGGCCCAGGAGCCCGGGGGCGAGCAGGTATTGCTGCGTGAGGCCGTGGTGGTCCACCAGGCCGGCTCCGGCTCCGACTTCATCACGATACGCTGCGAGACCCTCGATCTCTATCCCGATCGCAAATACGCCGAAACCGGGGGAGATGTTATGATCGACACCGATGTCGGCCGCACGACAGCCCGCGGAATGCAGGCCGATTTGACGCGCGGGTCGATGCAGCTAGCTTCCGGAAAAGATGCAGCAGTCCACACCATCGTCCAACGCGAGCAATTCCAGGAAAACCAAGCAGCGGACCAACCATAGAACAGCGGCCCGGGCCCGGTCTGGCCGCCGCGCCACGGCCGGAATCGCCGCGGCCTGGGCGCTGGCTTCGGGCGCCGCCTGGGCATTGCCCGAAGATGCCGCGCAGCCCATCCACATTCACTCGGAATCCGCGGAGATCGAGCGCCGGGAAGGCAGGATCGTCTACCTCGGGGCCGTGCGCGTGGAGCAGGGCACGCTCAGGGTGAACGCCGAGCGAATGGTCGTCGACTATCACGAAGGCAAGGTGGTCCGCATCACGGCCACCGGCGGGCCTGCCCGGTACACCCAGGAACTGGAAGACGAATCGGGGCAGGTCGACGCGGATGCATCCACCATCGTCTACCACACCCAGGAGGCACGCATCGACCTCGTGGGCAATGCACATCTCGAACAACGGGGCAATTCGCTTGAGGGCGACCTGATCCGATACGACATCCGCGCGGGCCGGGTCGCGGCCGGGGCGCCGGAACAAGGGCCGGTGCACACCACACTCATGCCCGCCGGGCAGGCCGGACAATAACCCGTGGCCGTCCTGGAAGCCCGGCGCCTGCGCAAGCAATACCGGACGCGGCTCGCCGTCGAGAACGTCAGCCTCAGGGTGGAGAGCGGCGAGATCGTCGGCCTGCTCGGGCCGAACGGCGCCGGCAAGACCACCTGCTTCTACATGATCGTGGGGCTCCTCAAGGCCGAAGGCGGCACGATCTCACTCGACGGGCAGGACCTCTCCGCATCGCCGATGCACCTCCGCGCCCGGGCCGGCATCGGCTACCTTCCCCAGGAAGCCAGCGTGTTCCGGAAACTCTCGGCCGAGGACAACCTGCGCGCCATCCTGGAACTGCGCCGCGACCTTGACCGGAAAGCCCAGGCGCGGCTGCTCGAACAACTGCTCGACGAGTTCAATCTGCACGCCGTGCGCAAGTCTCTCGGCGAGCGGCTTTCCGGCGGGGAACGCCGGCGTGTCGAGATCGCGCGGGCATTGGCCAGCAATCCCCGGTTCATGCTGCTCGACGAGCCGTTCGCGGGGGTCGACCCCATTTCCGTGGGCGACATCAAGCAGGAGATGCGCGACCTCGCCGCCCGCGACATCGGCGTGCTGGTCACCGACCACAACGTGCGGGACACCCTGGATATCTGCGACCGGGCCTACATCGTCAACGAAGGGCACATCATCGCGGAAGGAAACGCCGAGGCGATCCTGGCCAACGATACCGTGCGCAACGTCTACCTGGGCGAGAGCTTTCGCCTTTGACGCCGTGGCGCACCGTTCTGCACCGCCATGAAACCCACCCTGTCCCTGGGCCTCCGCCAGCAACTCAGGATGACCCCGCAGTTGCAGCAGGCCATTCGCCTGCTGCAGCTTTCCGCGCCGGATCTTCAGCGCGAGGTCCGCGACATGCTCGAGAGCAACCCCATGCTGGAGGAAGACGCCGAGGGCGAAGCCAATGAGCAGGCGGCCCGCGAACCCCTGCGCGACCGGGAATCGGCGGGTCTCTCCGACGCCGGCCACCCTGCGCACGCAAACGCTTCCGGAGACATAACCGGCGCATCCGATCCCGCCGGTTTTTCCGACAACGCGGAAACCGTGGCGGAACAGCCTGCCGTGGACGCCGAACTGACCCGGCCCATACCCGAGGACCTGCCCGTCGACAGCAACTGGGACGACATCTACCAGCCCCCCGCAACGCCCGCAAACACAAGCGAGGCCTATCGCGACATCGCCGACACCAACAGCGCCGCGGAGACCCTCGACGACCACCTGCGCTGGCAGTTGAACCTGACGCCCATGTCCGATACCGACCGCCTGATCGCCACGGCAATCATCGACGCCATCAACGCCGACGGCATGCTCGAGGCCGGCATGGACGACCTGCTGGAGAGTTTCGATCCGGCATTGGGGATCGGCGCCGCCGAAGTGGATACCGTCCTGAAGCACGTCCAGCAGTTCGACCCGGCCGGCGTTGCGGCCAGGGACATTCCCGAATGCCTCACCCTGCAACTCGAAGCGCTGGACGCCGCAACCCCCTGGCGCAACGAAGCCATCGCCGTCGTCTCGAATCACATCGGCCTCCTGGGCGACCGGGACTTCACCACCCTCAAGCGCAGGACGCGTCTCGGTGAACCGGAACTCGCCGAGATCGCCGCCCTTATCCAGTCTCTGAACCCGCGTCCCGGCGCGGCACTGGCCTCCGGGCCGGCGGAATACGTGATTCCCGACGTGGTGGTGCGCAAGGAGAAAGACCGCTGGGTGGTCGAACTGAACCCGGAAGCGACCCCGGCGCTGCGCATCAACCAGGGCTATGCCTCGCTCGTGCGGCGCGCCGACAACAGCCGCCAGAACACCTGGCTCAAGGACAACCTGAACGAAGCCCGCTGGTTCCTGAAAAGCCTGGAAAGCCGGCACGAGACGCTGCTCAGGGTGGCGAGCAAGATCGTCGAGTTCCAGCGCGCCTTCCTGGAACACGGGGAGGAGGCCATGCGGCCCCTGGTGCTGCACGACGTCGCCGAAGCGGTGAACCTGCACGAGTCGACCATTTCCAGGGTCACCAGCAGGAAGACCATGCAGACGCCCCGCGGCCTGTTCGAACTGAAGTACTTCTTCTCGAGCCACGTGAACACCGCCGACGGCGACGAGATTTCCAGCACCGCGATCCGCGCGCTGATCCGGAAACTCACCGCGGACGAAAACCCCAGAAAACCGTTGAGCGACAGCAGGATCGCGGCAATACTGGCGGAACGGAACATCAATGTCGCCAGGCGCACCGTTGCCAAATACCGCGAATCGATGTCGATTCCACCGTCGAACCGGCGTAAGAGCTTGCTATGAAAGATGGAAATCCCGCGCGCCGGGACGCTGACGCGCAAGGAACAGAAACCCGCTGGGAGAGAGTAGGTGTGCGGTACGGGTATCCGGCACCTTTAAGGGTCGCCACCGGTCGGGCGCAGCCCGAGCCGAAGCACCGCTTCGGCAGGTGGCGACGCCCCGCAACTGGTTGCGGGGCCGGGTGTCGAACAATCCGCGCCCTCGAATTCCACGACAACGCGTCCGCTTGGTGTGCCGGATACCCGTACCGCATACCTGCTCTCGGTGCCCGATCGAAGCAATCTTTTGGTACACAAATTCCAAAAATAATATTGAAATCAATCACTTGAAAATATAGTCCATGAAAGCCGTCTCGCGGAATTTCCACTCCAGATTCGTCAAAGGAGGCATCTCATGCAGTTGAGCATTTCGGGACACCACATCGATGTCACGCCGGCCCTCAGGCAATACGTCACCGGCAAGTTGACCCGGCTTGAACGGCACTACGACCACATCACCAACATGCACGTGGTGCTGAGCGTCCAGAAGCTCGACCAGAGAGCCGAGGCGACCGCCCATGTGAGCGGCGCGGAGCTGTTCGCGGACGCCACATCCGGTGACCTGTACGCGGCGATCGACATGCTTGCCGACAAGCTCGACCGCCAGATCGTCAAGTACAAGGAGAAAGTCATCGCCCGCCGCCACGGCCGGGGCTAGTGTCCCGTCCCATACGTCAACACGACAACCTGTCATGGTGCGCATCGAAGACCTGCTTCCGCCGGAGTGCGTGCACCGGTCCGTATCTGCCCAAAGCCGCAAACGCAGCCTCGACTTCGCCGCCGATCTCCTCGCGGCACGGCATCCCGGCGTGGATGCGCGGCCCCTGTTCGATGCGCTCATGGAACGCGAGCGGCTCGGCAGCACCGGCATCGGCGAGGGGGTCGCGATTCCGCACTGCCGCCTGGAATGCCCCGGCATGATGGCGGCGTTCATCCGGCTGGCGGAGCCGGTGGACTACGATGCGCCGGACGGCAAGCCGGTAGACCTGCTGTTCGTGCTTGTGGTGCCGCCAGGGGAGAACAGCGCGCACTTGGATATGCTGGCCACCCTCGCC
>CAZWZH010000207.1:0-17055 GCA_964638775.1 uncultured Pseudomonadales bacterium | reverse complement strand
ACCCAGCAGTTGTGGCCGGCGTGGATGCGCTGGTGGCGGCGTTCCTCGGGGTAGGTCTCCAGCAGCGCCGTGTAGTCGTCCCAGATGCCGGCCAGCGCATTGGGCGGCTGGTGGCCGAAGTTGCGGTACTGGTCGTAGGAGTAGTGCACCACCGCCATTGCCATGGCGCCGCACTGGCTCTTGACCCGTTCGGAGTCCGCCGCTTCGCCGTCTTCCAGGAGGACGATCATGGTGAGCGTGGTGGTGGTGTAGTTTTCGCGCGACAGCTCGCGGCCGGCTTCCCGCGCGCCCATCCCGATCATGTGCCAGGCGCTTTCAATGCCGCCGGCGGTTGACCCCGCAAACACGGCGCCGTCGCCGTACTTGCCCGCAAGGCCCAGCGAGCGCGGCCCGAAACCTGAAACGTAGAGCGGGATCGGGTCGTCGAAATTGACGAAACCCGCATCCGGCATGATGTGGACGATGGGCCTGCCGTCGTTGTTGACGGCCTCCTCGCCGCGCAACAGCGGGCGCAGCGTGGCCAGGTAGCGGTCGTATTCGCGGATGCCGTGCGGCTTCCTCCCCATGATGCGCATCGCCGTGTTGCCCGCGCCGACGCCGAAGAACGTCCGGCCGGGCGCGAGCGCGTTGATCGTGGCGATGCCCGCCGCGTTCACCGCGGCCGGCCGCGTGCCAGAGACGGCCACGCCCGTTCCCAGGTTGATGCGCTTCGTGCGCGTCGCCGCGAGCGCCAGGGTGGCGTAGCAGTCTGACCAGATCATCTGGCTGTCCGCCAACCAGGCGTGGCTGTAGCCGAGTTCCTCTGCCCGCACGATGTAGTCTATATCGCCGATGTGCGAGGCGACGCAGATTCCGAAATCCATTGGGTGACGCTCCCGGGAGTGTCGTCGTTGATTGACGTATCCGCACTACCGTGCCTTTTCGGACGATCGCGGGCAAGGGGCAGCGTCGGCATCTCGAGCGCAGCAGCCGGGCCACATCAACCGGAAGCGCGCGAATGGCGGCAGTCCCTTGGGCTGGCCTGGTGACGACGATCTGGACGGCCGCGCCAAATCGCGAAGCGTTCCCGTTCGGGCCAAAGCGCTGACGTGATTGCGCCGCCCTCGCAACGATAGCCGATCAACGATGCCGACAGACCGGGTCGACCATTCCCTCGTAATCGATTCGACCGTGACGGTCGAGGGCTTTGCCGCAACCGGGCATCGGGTACTTCAAGCCGGTGGCGCAGTTGAAAAGCACCACGTGGTCGCGCCGGTCGATGCGCCCTTCTTCGAGTGATTTCAGGTAGGCCGCACAGGTGGCGGCCCCCTCGGGACAAAGCAGCAGGCCCTCCCGGGAAGCGACCTCCGCACGCGCGTTCTCGATTGCCGCGTCAGTGACGGCAATCGCGAAACCGCCGCTTGCGCGCACGGCATCGAGAATCAGGAAATCGCCTATGGCCGCCGGCACACGGATGCCCGCCGCAACGGTGCTCGCATCCCGCCAGGGCTCGGCCCGTTCGAGCCCGGCCTCGAAAGCCCTCACGATCGGTGCGCAGCCTTCCGCCTGGACCGCCACCATGCGTGGCCGCTCCGGGCCCAACCAGCCCAGCCGTTCCAATTCGTCGAACGCCTTCCACATGCCGATCAGGCCGGTGCCGCCGCCCGTGGGATAGAAGATGGCGTCCGGCACTTTCCAGCCGAGTTGCTCGCAGAGTTCCAGCCCCATGGTCTTCTTGCCCTCGATGCGGTACGGCTCCTTGAGCGTCGAGAAGTCGAACCAGCCGGCCGCGGCCCTGCCGTCGCCCACCAGCTTGCCGCAATCGTTGATGAAGCCGTTCACACGGTAGACCCGGGCTCCCTGCAGGCCGGTCTCGGCGATGTTGATCTCCGGGGTGTCCTCCGGACAGAAAACGTGGCTCTCCATGCCCGCCCGGCTGGCGTAGGCGCTGAGCGCCGCCCCGGCGTTGCCGTTGGTGGGCATCGCCACCCGCTTGACCCCCAATTCCTTCGCCATGCTGATGGCCACGGTGATGCCCCTGGCCTTGAACGATCCGGTGGGCAGCCGGCCCTCGTCCTTGACGTCGATGCGGCCCGTGCCGAGGCGCGCGGCAATGGCCTCCAGCGTGACCAGGGGCGTGGTGATCTCGCCGAGCGAGACGATGTTCGCGGCGTCGGTGACGGGCAGCAGTTCCCGGTAGCGCCACAGGTCCGCAGACCGGCCGGCGAGCGTTTCCCGGGTGAACGCGCCAGCCATGCGCTCGAGGTCGTAGCGCACCAGGAGCGGATAACCGTCTTCAGAGAGGTTGTGCAGCCGGCCCGCCGCATGGCGCTTGCCGGTCCGTGAACAATCCAGGTGCGTAACGAAGTTCGGCCGGTTGCCGGCGGTATTGTCGAGCCAGGTCACTTGGCCTGACCCGCGTATCGTTCCGTAGCCACTGCCGCGATGGCTTCGCCGAGAATCTCCGCGATCAGCACGCAGTCCTCCTCCGTCAGCGACAGCGGAATGCGCATGTCGCAAAGACCCTGCAGCATCGCCTTCGTGCGTTCGAGCCGGGGCGGATCGATGTAGCGCCAGTGTTCGAAGGTTGCCGTAAATCCTTCCGGGCGGGCATTGCCGAACCACTTGATGGGAACGCCCCTTGAAGCACAGCGGTCGATCACGTCCGCAATCTGCCCGGGGGTCAACCCGACCAGGGAGAACTGGATGGACGACGCGATGTAGTCCTCCCGCGGATCGCGTTCGGGAACGACCACGGCGTCGAGCCCGGAGAATCGTTCTGCGAGCCGACGGTAGCTCCGGTTCCAGTCGCGGCCCCGCTCTTCGAGCAGGCCGATCTGGGGCCGCGCAAGGGCCGCCGTCACCTCCTGCATGCGGCAGCTCAGGTTGGGGATCGCCTCCCTGTGGCGCAGGAACACCTCCGCATCCGGCGCCGCGCCGTTCTGCCCGTAGAGCATGTAACTGCCCGCATACAGCACCGCCCGGGCCGCGGCATCGGCATCGTCGGTGATCAAGAGGCCGCCCTCTCCGGCATTGATGTGCTTGTAGGCCTGCAGGCTGAAGCAGCCGAACTTGCCGAACCGGCCGCTCGGCGTGCCGTCCCAGCGTGCTCCCAGGGTGTGGGCGCAGTCTTCGATGAGAGTCAGCCCGTGGCGCCGGCAGATGGCGGTGATCGCCTCCATGTCGGCGATGTGGCCGCGCATGTGCGACAGCAGCAGCACCTTCGCGCCATCGCCCGCCTTGCGTTCGAGGTCGCCGAGATCAATCAGGTAACTGCCGTCACACTCCACGTACAGGGGTTCCGCCCCGGCGCGCACGATCGCGCTCGGCACCGGGGCCAGCGTAAAGGCGTTCAGCAGAACCGCGTCACCCGGTTGCACACCGGCGCAGAGCAGGGCGATGTTGAGTGCGCTGCCGCACGAGTTCACGGCCAGCGCATAGGGCGAGCCCATGTAGCGGGCGAAATCCCGTTCCAGGGCGGCTACCTCGGATTCCTCGCCCCCGAACTCCCCGTAACGGGTGAGCCATCCGCCCCGCATGATCTCGACCGCACGATGAACACCGGCTTCCGGCACGGGCGCGGGCTCGCCCAGGTTTCGCTGCAGGCGCTTCATGGATACCGTCGCTCCGGCGCAGTCTAATCCGGTGCAACGGCGCGCGCGATCTCCCGGTAGATGTTGCTCATCTTCAGCGTGAACAGCCGCCGCATGCGCTTCTGCCAGGGCGTGACGGTGTAATTGGCGAACTTGGGGTTCTGGAAGGCCTCGATGCCGTCGATGTCCCAGATCGAGAGGTGGGTGAACAGCTCGCCGCCCTTGCCCAGGATGGGGGGAAACTCGTCGCTCAGGTGCACATAGCGGCGCACCGCGTTGAATCCGGGCTCGCAAAGCACCAGCGGCATGTGCTCTTCCACGTACCACTCGTTGAATTCGTCGTGAATCGCCTCGGGCACCTCGTGGGCGGACAGGAAAACGTACTTCGTATCCGGCAGCAGGGGCTGATCGTCGTCGGGATACAGCCCGATCAGTTCCAGCACGCCCCGGGCCAGCTTGGGCAGCTTCATGGTCTGGTGCTCGAAGCTGTCGGGGGGCGTCGCCGTCCAGCGCTCGGTGACCGCATCGTAGGCGGGCGAGGTCAGAACGTCGGTGTTGGGGAGTTCCATGATGGCGAGGTACTTGGCCTGGCCGCCCTGGCGGGTATCCACCTGCGGCTGGTCGGGGACGATTTCGAACCGCCGGAAGGCCAGGAAGCCGCATTCGAAGCGGCCCGGCGAATGGACGTTGGTATACCACTCGTTCCACTCGTCCTCGCGCTCCTGTGGGGGGTCGGTCTTGATTACGGTAATCGCCTTAGCATCTGTCATGTTCGTCTCCTGTTGATTGATTAGCCTGACTGATCGGCTTCGCTCCTTGGATCGTGTACGCCTAGAGCACCGCGACCGGGCTGGTCAGCGACCCCGTCGCCCGCTCCAGGTGCAGCGCGGTAACCACGAAAAGGAAGCTGAACCGGTCCTGCTTCACGCAGATCTCGCCGAGCGGCTCCAGGTCCATGTTGTGCAGCAGGTGGATGCCGTAGTAAGTCAGGCACAGCGTGTGCACGGGGGAACGCACGATGTGCCCGTACGGCGAGGGAAAGACATCGCCCCCGCAGTCTGTCGCCAGCACGCTGATGTCGCGGCCGCCGAGCACCTCCACGCATTCCGGGTGCAGCCCCTGCCAGGTGCCGTGCCGGCAACTGTCGTCGGTGGGCGGCAGGCCGTCTTCCAGTGTGGCCCCGGTACGGATCAGGGCCGCATCGCCCGGTTCCAGCCGGTGGGCCACCGATTCGATTTCCTCCGGTTTGACGTACTCGCCAGGGTGCAGGTGGGATACGCCGCGCATGCGGGCGATGTCGATCAGCACGCCGCGGGTGACGATGGCCCGGGCATCGCCGATGGCAGCGAGCTTCACGCCTTCGTTCTTCGTGACCATGTCGCCGAAGTCGATGCCGTTGAACCCCTTGCCGTCGTGGCCCACGTGGGCCAGGGCATCGAGGTGCGTATTCACCATGCCGTGGGTGCGGTAGGCCACCTGGTCCGCCGAATTGAGCGATTCCGGCCGGTCCGGTTCCAGGTCCCAGGCGCCGGCGTTCAGCATGGTGTGTTCGAAACAGACAGTGCCGCGAATGGGCTCCTTGTCCGTCACCGGGCGGCTCAGCGACACCACCTGCCCGGAGGACACTTCGCCGACCGCCTTCAGGGTGACCTCCGGCGTCACCAGGTTCAAGGTTCCGAGATCGTTCGGCCAGCGGTTCCAGTTGCCCGTATGCCCCGGCCAGGTTGCCGGGTCCGGCAGCGTTGCCTCGCTCATGATAGTCCTCCCACAGTTTACGGGCGTTTCCTGCTCTCGCCCGGCCTGTCGCCAGGCGTGCGGCGCCATCGTCAGATTACGCTTCCCGCCCGCGGCGCTTTCCAGCCCTTCTCGAATGCCGGGTGCGGACAAGGCCGGGTCTTCCGGGGATAATAGCGCGCTTTGCGGTCGACGGTGCAAAGGGCCTGGTCTCCATGTACGAATCGAAGAACGTTCTGGGCGAGAAACTGGAATTGTGCAGTTCCAGCCCGCTTACCGGGTTCTACAGGGACGGCTGTTGCAACACCGGCAGCGAAGACGCGGGCGTTCACACCGTGTGCACCCAGGTCACCGAAGAGTTCCTCGCCTTTTCCAAGGCCAGGGGCAACGACCTGAGTACGCCCCGGCCGGAACTCGGTTTCGACGGCCTCCGGCCCGGCGACTGCTGGTGCCTGTGCGCGCTACGCTGGCTGGAAGCCTACCAGGCCGGAGCCGCGCCGGTGGTGCTGCTGGCCTCCACCCACGAGGCGACCCTCAAGCACGTTCCACTGGCACTGCTGAAGGAGCACGCCCAGGACCTTCACTAGCGTGACGGCGTAACGACCTGGTTTCCCGCCAGTCCACCTCGTTGCCGAGCACAGCGACACCATAGGTGTCGCGGGCCGCTGCCGACGAAACGCGGCCGTCCAGCACGTCCGCCAATACCAGTTCCGGGGCGCGTCGTTGCGGGGGCCCGTAGCCGCCGCCGCCCGTGGTCCAGTAGCGCAGAACGTCGCCGTGCCCGACGCCGGCCAGGATCTTGCCCGGAAGCTCTTCCCGGGTGCCGTCGGCCCGCTCGATGTCGGTTCGGCAGCAGGGCGCGCCGGCGCCGCCAGCCGTACCCCAGGGGCCGAACCGGTGCCGCTCCCGGCGCAGGGAGACTGTGCCCTTGTGCGCCAGCCACTGCACCTCCGCCCGGTAGCCAAGGCCGCCGCGCCAGGTTCCGGCGCCGCCGGAATCGCGCCAGAGTTCGAGCCTGCGGTAGCGCACCGGCAACTCGCCTTCGGTCATCTCGATGGGTACGTGATAGACATTGCAGATGTCGTGGTCGGTGACATCGATGCCGTCCTTGTCGGGGCGGGCGCCCATGCCGCCCCGGTACGGACCGCCGAGCACGCCGACGAAGCGGTTGCCCGCCGCGTCCGAACCGCCCACCGGTATCACGGAAGTCTGGCCGCAGCCGGCTGCGGTGAAGAGCCCCGGGGCGGCTTTCGCCATGGCGCCCAGCACCGTATCGCCAATCCGGTGCACGGTGACCATGCGCGCGTTTACCCCGGCGGGGAACTCGGAATTCACCAGGGTGCCGGACGGCAGCGTGACGGAGACGGGCCGGTAGCAGCCGTCGTTGCTGGGCGCCGCATCGCCCGTGAGCACGCGCACGGCGAAATACACCACCGCCAGCGTCGAAGACCGCACGCTGTTGATGGCCGCCTTCACCTGCGGGTCGGTGCCCGTGAAGTCGAACGCGAGATCCGAGCCGCGCACCCGCACGGTCACCCGGATCTTTACCGGATCGGCGTCCGCGGACAGGCCGTCGTCGTCGAGCCGGTCGGTGAAGCCGTAGTCGCCGTCCGGGATTCTTTCGATGGCGAGGCGGGTCAGCCGCTCGGCATAGTCCATCAGCGCCGCGATGCCACTTTGAACGGCATCGACCCCCTGCTGTTCGTACACCGCGGCCAGGCGCTCCTCGCCCCGCCGGCAGGCAGCCACCTGGGCATTCAGGTCGCCGCGCACGTTTTCGGGAGAGCGGCTGTTGGCGGCCAGCATGTCGACGATGTCGTCCTCGAACTCCCCCGCCGCCGCCAGCCGGATCAGCGGGATGCGCAGGCCTTCCGCCAGGTGATCGAACGCGCTCGCAGACGTGCTGCCCGGGGCCGAGCCGCCGATGTCCTGATAGTGCACCATGGTGGCGACGTAGCCCACCAGGCGGTCCGAACACCAGACCGGCGAGGCAACGCAGATGTCGGGCAGGTGGGTGCCCCCGGAATAGGGGTCGTTGACGATATAGACATCCCCCGGCGCGGCGCTGGCCGGCGGGTAGCGGGCCGCGATGGTACGGCCGAGCTCGCAGAGCACGCCGAGGTGCACCGGGATGGCGCAGGCCTGGGCGACCGTGCGGCCCTTGCTGTCGAACACCGCGCAGGTGGCGTCCAGGGCTTCGGTGATGATCGACGAGTAGGAGCTGCGCAACAGCACGAATTCCATCTCGTCGGCAACCGCGGTGAGACGTCCGCGCAGCACCTCCAGGGCGACCGGGTCGAGGGCGGCACGGTCGCGCGAAGCACTGCCCGGGCCGTTCGGGCCGGTGGCGCCCGGGTCGAGCCCCTCCGGGGCGACACCGGCGCCGGGTTTCCGGTCAGCGTTCACGCTGGCATAGTAGCAGCGTCCGGCTGAGCCGGACCATCCTGGAGGCAGCACTCATCGACCCGGAAGCAGGTTCCAGACCCCAGCCAGACTCCGGCGCGCCGGCGCCGGAACGCCGGCTCATCTACCCCTGGTACGTGGTCGTCATCCTCATGCTCGCCATGGTGGTGTCGTTCATCGACCGGCAGGTGATCACCCTGCTCGTTGAGCCCATCCGCGCCGACCTCGGCATCAGCGACACGAAAATGAGCCTCCTGATGGGTTTCGCCTTCGCGATCTTCTACGTGACCATGGGCGTACCCATCGCGCGCCTTTCCGACCGGTACAGCCGGCGCCTCATCATCGCCGCCGGCATATTCCTGTGGAGCGTGGCCACCGCCGCCTGCGGCCTGGCCCGCAGTTTCGCGCAGCTATTCACCGCCCGGGTGTTCGTCGGCGTGGGCGAGGCCACCCTGACCCCCGCCGCCTATTCCATGATCGCCGACTACTTTCCGCCGAATCGCCTGGGTCGCGCCATCGGCGTCTACGCCACCGGCGTCTACATCGGCTCCGGCCTGGCGCTGGTGCTCGGCGGGGCGGCCATCCGCCTGATCACCCAATCGGGGCCCATGGACCTGCCCCTGGTGGGCACCCTCGTTCCCTGGCAGCTCACCTTCATCGTGGTGAGCGTCCCGGGCTTGCTGATCGTGCTCCTGATGATGTTCACGGTGCGCGAACCGGTACGCAAGAACCTGGCCGCGACCACCGAAAAAAGCATCCCGATACGGGAAATCGCTCAATTCATGTGGACCAACCGGGGCACCTTCGGCTCCATTTTCTTTGGCTACGCCACCGGCGGCATGGCGTTCTACGGATTCATGGGCTGGGTGCCGGAATTCATCCGCCGCAGTTATGGATGGGACATCTCCGATGCGGGGATCGTGTTCGGCACGCAAATCATGGTGCTGGGCACGCTGGGCACCTACGCCGGCGGCTGGTTCTGCGACTGGCTCACGGCCCGGGGCTACAAGGATGCGGCCATGCGCTCCCTGGCCGCGTTCTTTGCGCTCGCCATGCCGTGCATGGCCATCGCCCCCCTGATGCCCACCGCACAATGGGGCATTCCGGCACTCGGCGTCGCCGCATTCGCGCTGTCGCTGCAACAGGCGCTCTCACCCGTCGCGATCCAGCTCTTCACGCCGAACCAGATGCGCGCCCAGGTGGTGGCGGTGTTCTTCGTGATCTCCGTGTTCTCCGCCATTGCCGGCGGGACGCTGTCGGTGGCGGTGGTGACCGACTACGTGTTCCAGGACGAAAACGACCTGGGCTACTCCCTGGCCATCGTCTCGGCGGTCACCATGACGCTGGCGGCCATCAGCCTGAAGCTCGGCATCAAGCCGTACCGGAAGAGCCTGGAGCGGGCCGAGGCCTGGCGCGAAGAATGACCGGCAACGCCCTGCGCCGGCTGCCGGGAGAATCAGGCGCTGTCTCCGGCCGTTTCCGGTTGCCGGAATACCTTGATCTCCGGGAGCGGGTCAGCGAACCGCTCGACTTCCACCAGGCAACTGTGCGCCGTCGGCCCCTGGGCGATCCTTGAGGTTCCGGCATCGCGGGTGAGCACGTTGGGGTTGCCGTGCACTTCCAGCGAGTCTTCACTCATCGGGTCCTCCGGGTCGTACCAGGCGCCGGTGGGAAGCTCGATTACGCCCGGGCGGATTCCTTCATGGAGGACGGCGGAGGCAAGACAGGCGCCGCGCTCGTTGAACAGACGCACGATTTCGCCGTCTTCGATACCTCGGGCGGCGGCATCGACCGGGTTGATGCGCGCGACCTCGCGCCCATGCCGTTTCCCGTCGCGGCTCGTCACCGCGTGGTCCAACTGGCTGTGCAGGCGGGTCTTGGGCTGGTTGGAAATCAGGTGCAGCGGGTATTGCCCGGCCCGTACGCCGCCCAACCATTCCACCTTGTCGCGCCACACCGGATGACCGGGGCAATCCTTATATCCGAATGACGCGACGGTTTCCGAGAAGAGTTCGATCCTGCCGCTGGGAGTACGCAGCGGATGGACGACGGGGTCACGGCGAAAGGCTTCGAGAATGAACTCCTGTTCCTCGACCTGAGCTTCGAAGCGGATCTGTTCACCGGCCCAGAATTCCTCGAACGGCGGTAGCGTCACACCGGTCCGGGCCGCGTTCTTTCGCGTTGTCTCGTAGAGGGTTTCGACCCAGGCCATCTCGTCGCGGCCCTCCGTGAACGCCGACGCCTTGCCGAACCGGTCCGCAAGCGCCGCGAAGATCTCGAAATCGCATCGCGATTCCCCCAGCGGCTCGGCGGCCTTGCGCATCGGCGTAATGAAACAGTCCGCCCGGCCCACGGCGAAGTCGTTGCGCTCCAGGGGAACGGTACAGGGAAAGACAATATCGGCATGCCGGGCGGTGGCGGTCCAGAACGGGTCGCTGACGATAACCGTTTCCGGCCGCGCCCAGGCGCGCCGCAGGCGGTTGAGGTCCTGGTGGTGGTGGAAGGGGTTGCCGCCCGCCCACAGGATGACCCTGATGTCCGGATAGGTCAGCCGATCGCCGTTGTAGTCGAAGGCGCCCCCCGGGTTCTCCAGCATCTCGGTGATGCGCGATACGGGAATGTAGCGATTCAGCGGCGGCATTCCCTGGTTCATGGCGGCCGCGCGGAACGCCGGTTGCCGGCGGCCGGCGAAACCGATGTTATGCACCGAACCGTATCCGTAAGCGACGCCGCCGCCGCGCCGGCCGATCTGGCCGAGCATGGCGGCCAGCAGGGTGATCATCCAGTAACCCTGTTCGCCGTGTTCCGCACGTTGCAGCGACCAGCTTATGCCGAGCAGCGTTCGGGCGCCGGCCATGCGGCGGGCAAGGGCCCGGATGTCGGCGGCCGGAATCCCGGAGATGCCCGCCGCCCAGTCGGCGTCCTTGGCCCGCCCGTCGGCGCGTCCGGTCAGGTAGGGGACGAACCGCTCGAAGCCGACGCAATACCGGCCGAGGAACGCCCGGTCGTGAAGGCCGTCGCTGTACAGCGTATGCGCCAGGCCCAGCATGATGGCCACATCCGTGTTCGGCCGGCACGCCCACCAGTCGGCGCCCACGAAGGCCGCCATGTCCTCGCGCAACGGCGACACGTTCACGAATCGCGTACCCGATCGGGCAAGCGCCGTGAGCTGATCCTGCGCGGTGTGGGCACCAAGGCCGCCGTCCGTGACCTGGGTGTTCTTGAGCGCGATGCCACCGAAGCACACCACCAGGTCCGTTTCCCTGGCGATGTCGTCGACGGTCGGCGCCTGCACCATCAGGCTCTGGAAGGGCATGCCGAGGATGTGGGGAACAATCACTTCGGCAGCGCCTGCCGAGTAGGAGGTGCGGGAATGCACGAACCCGCCAATGAGGTTCAGGAAACGCTTGAGCTGCCCCTGGGCGTGGTGAAAACGGCCGGCACTGGCCCAGCCGTACGAGCCTCCATAGATCGATTCGTTGCCGCCGGTATCGATGGCCTGCTTGAGCGCATCGGCGGCCAGGTCGAGTGCGGTGTCCCAATCGACCGGCACGAAAGGTTCACGGCCGCGGCCGGCGCCGCCGCCCGGCCGGCGCGCCTGCAACCAGCCGAGCCGTACCATGGGCGCCGGTACGCGGCAGGCGGCGTCCTGGGCATCCAGCAGGTTCTGGCCGATGGGGGTCGGATTGCGGTCTGCCTCGTAGTGATGCACCGCGACCACGCGGCCGTTGCGGCTCTGCAGCAGGTAGTTCCCCCAGTGGGTGCTGGTTGGGATCAGTTTCCTGGACGGCATCCGCTTCCGGTCTCCGGGTATGGGGAGCCAAGCGCCTCCGCCCCGATTGGCAATCGGGCGCCGCACCGTGGCGATGACTGCATGGGCATGGCCAATTCGATTCCGGTTACTTGAGCAGTTCCTCGGCGATGATCACTTGGCGGATCTGGTTGGTGCCGGCGCCGATCTCCATCAGCTTGCCCACCCGGTAGAGCCGATTGATTTCCAGATCGCGGATGTACCCGGCGCCGCCGTGCACCTGCACGCCGTTGTCGACGATGCGCATCAGCGCACGCCCCGCGTGCAGCATCACGGCAGAAGTGCGCATGTGCGCCTCGCCGCGTCCGCCGCCGCCGATTTCGAGTTTCGCCACTTCCTTCGCCATCTGGTAACTGAAGGCGCGCATCGACTGCAGGTCGGTGTACATGTCGGCCAACAGCCCCTGCACCAACTGGAAGCGGCCGATCGCCTGCCCGAACTGCTTGCGGTCGGCGGCGTAGTCGAGCGTAATGTCCAGGGCCCGCTGGGCGACGCCGATCATGTGGAAACAGAGGATTACGCGCTCCATGTTGAGGCCGCTCATGACGACCCCCACCCCGCCGTCAATGCCGCCGATGACATTGCCGGCAGGCACCCTGCAGTCGTCGAACACCAGTTCGGCGGTGGGAACGCCGCGCCATCCCATCTTGTCGAGGTGCTGCGCCACCTGAAAACCGGGCGTTCGAGTCTCGAATGCGAATGCGGACACGCCCTTGGGGCCCTTTTCCGGAGCCGTCTTCGCATACAGCAGGATGATGTCCGCCACCGGCCCCAGGGAAATGAACATCTTGCGGCCGTTGACGACGAAGTCGTCGCCGTCCCGCTTGGCCCGGGTCACCATGGAACCCAGGGCATCCGAGCCCGCCCCCGGTTCGGTCAGGCCCAGCGCGCCGATCAGGCTGCCGTCGCAGAAGCCGGGCAGGTAGCGCGCCTTGAGGGCATCGTCGGCATTACGCACGATGTTGTGCAGGCAGACGCTCTCGCTGCCCATCCAGGCAGCGCCGAAGCTGGCGTTCCAGTACGAGAGTGCCTCGGTGATCAGGCACTGCTCGATGAATCCGAGCCCCTGGCCGCCGTATTGCCCGGGAACCGACGTGCCGAGCAGCCCGATCTCGTGCAGCGAGCGGAACTGCGCCTCCGGAAACCAGTCGTCGCGGTCCATCCGGTCGCAGAGCGGGTGCAACCGCTCACGGCTGTACCGGTACACCATGTCGTAGATCTGCTGGTGCTCCCCGGAATAGCCGTATCTGGCGAGATCGGGCACGGTCATGGGTTCATTCTCGATGGGGATGCCGGCCAAGTCTTGTCAAATCGGGCAGCGGGCGTTTCCCGGCACGCGGGCCGGTCAGTCCCAGTACCGGTTGATGAAGGTGGCGACCGCGGCAGGCTCCTCCGTGTCAGCGAAGGAGAAACTGATGCCGTAGTGCACCTCGATGCCGCTGTCCCGCTCGAGCACCTTCTCCACGGTGGCGCGGCACCGGATGCGCGAGCCCACCGTTACCGGCTTGAGAATGCGGATGCCGTCGACGCCCTTGACGATCATCCGGGAAAGGTTGATTTCCATGGCTTGCCAGAACAGGGACGGGAACAGGGCGGGCAGATACAGGCCCGGCGCGATCAGCGCACCGAAGGGCGACGCCCTGCAGCGTTCCTCGTCCCAGTGGATCCATTCGTCGTTGCCGGTGCCGCGGCAGAAGTGCTGAATGCCCTCCGCCGTGATCGTCACCGGGTCGGAATCGACGATCAGCCGGCCTTCCAGGCTGCGGAAGTCATCGTAGCGGTCGATGACGATCTTGTTACTCATCGTTATTCCGGCACCGAGGGGCAGCGTGCCCTGTGGCCCGCCAAGCGATTGTCGCGCTCTTGCCGTTCATGCGGCGACCGGCGTTGAGCATCAGGGCGCGGCTTTCTCGCGAACGCGCCGGAGATCCGGTACCGAATCGACGGGCGGTTTGCCCGTTGCGACCTTGACGCCATTGTGACCAATACCTACCATCGACTGACGAGGTGCGGCGATTATCCTCTAACTCATTGAATAATGGAATAAATTCCATGTCCGAAACAGCCCGTGCCGCTGCCGCGGAAAATCCGGATGCCGTGGAGGCGGCGATGCTCGCCCGCATCGAGGCCGGGGAACTGTTCGAAGACGCCACGGAACTCTCCCCGCGCTACCGGGAAATCCTTCGCCAGACCGTCGAAATCGCGTCGATCAGCGAGATCAGCGTGCTCACCTGGGCGCACACCGCCTTTCGCACGGCGCCCGACATCGGCGCCAAGATCGCCGTGTGCGCCACCATCCTCGACGAAGTGGGCCACGCCTACCATCAGGGCATTCTCGCCGAGCAGTTTGGTGTCGATGTGCACGCCCGCGCCTTTCACGACGACGTCGCCCATATCTGGACCTGGCCGATCATGGAAGTCCCCGTACGCAGCTACATCGAGTTCGTGGTGATGCAGTGCATGCTCGACCGTGCCGGCCTGCACTGGACCAAGGACCTGGAACTTCACTGCAGTTACGCACCCTACCGCCGCACGCTGCGCAAGGTGAATTTCGAGGAAGGCTTTCACATGCGTCACGGCAACTTCTGGACCGAGTTCTACTGGAACCGGTCCGAAGAGACCCGGGCCGCGGTGCAGCGGGCCATCGACTGGATCTTCCCGTTCGGCGTGATGTGGTTCGGCAAGCCCGACAGCCTCAAGACGCGGCCGGAACAGTTGACCTACCGCGTGCGCGGCTGGAGCAACGATTTCATGCGCGAGAAGTGGCTGCAGTCCACCTGCGCCTTCCTGAACCGCCTTGGCGCCGACTTTCCCGCCGAATTCGATGCCGAAACCAGGCGCTGGGTGCTCACCATGCCCTATCCCATGCTCTACGACGCCGAGACTTACACCTGGAGCGGCGAGCAGTGCTCCCACGAGGAATACTGGAAGCACTCCCGCAGGGGCGGGCCCATGCGGCCGGGGGCCTACGAGCGCCTGCGCAGCGAAGCCTGGGGCGAAGCGCTGTGGTAGTCGATCGCAGCGCAGTGGCAGCCGCGGTCGGCCGGGTGCTCGACCCGCACATCAACGTGCCGCTCACCGAAATGGGGATGCTGAGCGCCGTGCAGGCGGACGATGAGGGCAACGTCGACGTCTCCCTGGTATTCCCCTGCCTGGGTTGCCCGGCCTTCACGATGCTGAAGGAGAACGTCCGGCGGCAGGTGCAGCGAGTGGACGGCGTCGGCGACGTACGCGTACGTGTGGACTGGGAAGCCCGTTGGGACCGCTCGCTGATGTCGGACCGGGCAAAACGGTATGCGGCGCGAAGCGGCTACCGAATCTAGCGTCGTGCCCCTCGGCCGTTCAACATCCAGAGACCAGCAATTCGAGGTGTTCGGCCGCGACCAGGTGGAGCGTCCGCTGTCGCACATCGGCAGCATCGTGGCGCCCAATCAGGAACTCGCCGTCGCCCGCGCGCGCATCCTGTACTCCGAACGGCGGTGGGTGGAACTGTGCGTGGCGCCGGCGGCGTCGTTCATGGACTGCCTGCAGCAGGGGCGCGACGGCACGGTCGGGCTCGCCTGATGAACGACGATTCCACAGCGGCCCGTTGCGGCAGGCACTTCCGGCCGACGGAAGAATACGATGGCCGGGTACGCTGTCCCTGGTGCGAATCCATCGATACCCGACTGGTCAGCCCCTATGGCCCGAGCGTGGCGGAGATGATGTTCGAATGCCTCGACTGCGGGCAGGGCTTCGGCTGGCTGAAATGGCAGCACCGGCTCCCCGGCTGATGGAAGCCCTGCCGTGAGCTACCCGGACGGGGTCACTGCCGCGCTCCAGGGCGAACTTCTCTGCATCGCCGACAGCAACTGGGTGCTGGGGCACTGGTACGTCAACTGCATGCTCAACGGCCGGGAACTGACCGATTTCACCTCCATGGCCGGAATCGCCGAGGAAAAGCTCGGCCACGCCAGGGCCCTCTTCCGGTTCATGGAGGAGCGTTACGGGCTTCCCGAGCACCAACTCGAATTCGCCCGTTCGGCGCACGGCATTCACAGCATGGCGCTGCTCGACGCGCCGCCGCAAAACTGGGCTGACTTCAATCTGACCCTGTTTCTGGCCGACAAGGCCCTGTGGCGATTCGCGGACACGCTGCGCAAGGGCGGTTTCGCACCCGTCGCCAACCTGACTACCCGATTCGGCGAAGAAGCCTATTTCCACCAGCTTTGCATCGACGGCTGGCTGAAGGCGCTGGATGACGGCGAACGGAACGACCTGGCTGCCGCTCTGGCGGTAAGGCTGCCGCAGGCGCTCCGATGGTTTGACGGCACGGAGCCGGATCCCCTGATCGATGCGGGAATTCGCACCGAATCGCTGGCGTCAGCCAGGGAACGCTTCGCGGCCGACGTTCGGAACCTGAGCGAAGCGGTGCCGTCCGTGGCAGGGGTGGTCTCGAGGCGCGCATTCGACGGCGCCGATCCCATTCCCTGGGACGCCCGCCGGCGCCGGCCGCTCGGCAGCGCTCTGCCACCGCGCCTGTGGGAGTCGATCGTGCCGACGAGCGAGGCAGCGAAGCTTGCCCGCCGCCCGCTCGCCGTCAGCATCGACGACAACATCGATCTCTTCGGCAAAGTCAAGAAAGACGAAACCGAACCGCAGTTCTAGCCGACCGGAAACAGCGACCGGGGACGACCCGGGCCCACGCGGCGACCTTGTCTGCGAACAGGGCATACCGGCACTCGAATACCGCCGCACCGGATGACGGGACGGCCGAATCGCTGTCGGCAGGATTCTTCAGCCGTTGTCCGCGATCTGCAGTTCGATCCCGTCGAGCGCTTCGGTCATGTGGATTTGACAGGCCAGGCGGCTGCTCGCCCGCCTGCCCTCCACCATGCACAGCATGCCTTCCTCGAGGTCTTCGATGGGGGGCAGGCGCGCAAGCCAGTCATGGCTGATGTGTGAATGACAGGTGCCGCAGGCCGCCGCGCCGCCGCACTCCGCCACCATGCCCGGAATCTGCTGATTGAACGCGCCTTCCATGAGCGTGAAGCCGATGCCGACCTCTTCGGTGTGGCGCACTCCGAGAGGATCGACGTAGATGACCTTGGGCATTGGGAATCGGCGGGCAAAGCGGAAGCGGGCAGCCAAGCTTACTCCAATCCTCGACCCGGCACAGCCGCGGCCTTCCGGGTCCGCCGCCGGCAGACACCCGTTCACCCTAACTTCGCATTGGAATCACAACTTCGCATCACCCCCATGTCGCATTGCACGGCACGTCGGCTACAACGAACGCGGACCGGCCCCTATAATCCCGGCAGATCCCGATCCCCGAGCCGGACCGGGCGCATCGAGGAAACATTATGGAATTCAACGACTACCAGCGCATGCGGCTCACACGCCGCGACCGCGTTCTCACCATCACGCTGGACAACGGCAAGGTCAATGCCGTGGACGGGCGCATGCACAAGGAACTGGCGCGCGTGTTTCTCGATGCCCAGGACGATGACGGGAGCGACCTGGTCGTACTCACCGGGGCGGGGCGGGCCTTCTGCG
>CAZWZH010000206.1:0-5169 GCA_964638775.1 uncultured Pseudomonadales bacterium | reverse complement strand
AGCAGCGAAATCACTGGGCGTGCTCCCGCCGCGTGCTCAACGTGCTGTAAGCACGCCTCCGCGCGCTCTGGTCCGCGCCACCCAGTGCTTTCACTACTCTTGCCAGCCTCGCTACGTTCATTCACGAATAGGTCGGGCTAGAACCCGACGGGCCAATGTGCCGTCCCGACGACAGGGCGTCAAAGGGAAACGGAGCCGATTCCGGGGCTGTTCTGACCTGTGCTATTGTTCCGGCGAGCGGGCTTCGCGCCCCGGGGAAGAAACGATTCGGGAGACCGTTCCATGGATACAAGAGCCGCCGTAGCATACGCTGCCGGTGAACCACTCGCCATCGAAAACGTGCAACTCGACGGCCCCCGTGCCGGTGAGGTCATGGTGGAGATCAAGGCTACCGGTATCTGCCATACCGATGCCTACACGCTGTCCGGCGCCGACCCCGAGGGTCTTTTCCCGTCCGTGATGGGCCATGAGGGCGCGGGTGTGGTCGTGGAAGTGGGCGAAGGGGTCACGTCCGTGGCGCCGGGCGACCACGTCATTCCCCTGTACACGCCGGAATGCCGGCAGTGCAAATTCTGCCTGTCCGGCAAGACCAACCTGTGCGGCGCCATCCGCGAGACCCAGGGCCAGGGGCTCATGCCGGACGGCAGCAGCCGCTTTTCGCTGAACGGCGAGACGCTGTATCACTATATGGGCACGTCCACCTTCTCCAATCACACCGTGCTGCCGGAAATCGCCGTTGCGAAGATTCGCGAGGATGCCCCGTTCGACAAGGTCTGCTACATCGGCTGCGGGGTCACCACCGGCCTCGGTGCGGTCATGAATACGGCAGGAGTGGAGCCGGGTTCCAACGTCGCCGTCTTCGGCCTCGGCGGTATCGGCCTCAATGTCATTCAGGGCGCGCGGCTGGTGGGCGCCGACCGCATCATCGGCGTGGACCTCAACCCGGCCAAGCGCGATCTTGCGGAACAGTTCGGCATGACCGACTTCGTCAATCCCCAGGACGTGAACGATGTGGTCGGGGCGATCGTCGACCTCACCGACGGCGGCGTGGACTACTCCTTCGAATGCATCGGCAACGTGGAAGTGATGCGCCAGGCACTCGAGTGCTGCCACAAGGGCTGGGGCGAGAGCATCATCATCGGCGTGGCCGGCGCGGGTCAGGAGATCAGCACCCGGCCGTTCCAGCTCGTCACCGGCCGGGTCTGGCGGGGCACGGCCTTCGGCGGCGCCAAGGGGCGCACGGAAGTGCCGCGCATCGTCGACTGGTACATGGACGGCAAGATCAACATCGACGACCTGATTACCCATACCATGCCGCTCGAGGACATCAACAGCGCGTTCGATCTCATGCACGCGGGGGAGAGCATCCGGTCGGTGGTCGTCTACTGACCGGCTTCGAGCTGGCGCGCCGCCGCCAGGAGCCGTTCGCGCAGTCCCCGCGGTACGGATGGGGTAAAATCTACCCCCATGGATAGCGCAAACGCCGTTCCCGCCAGCATTCAGGACCGGATTACGCCAAACGAGATGAAGCGATTTCTCGCGCGGTCCAACGGGTGGGCTGCCTGGGTCACCGCTTTCAACCTGACGGTTGTGGCCGGAGCCTTCGCATTGCCGGCCCTCTGGCTGAACCCTCTCACCCTGCTTGTTTCGATACTGCTGCTCGGCGGCCGCCAACTTGGCCTGGCGGTGCTCTACCACGAGTGCGCGCACCGTTCCTTCTTCAGGGGAAGCCGGCTCAACGACGGGTTCGGGCGCTGGCTGTTCGGCGGGCTGCTGAACACGTCGCTGACCCGGTACCGGCTTTACCATCTGGCGCATCATCGTCACGCGGGCACTCGAAAAGACCCGGACATGGCGCTGGCTGACGCGTACCCGGCTACCCGCGCCAGCATGCGCCGCAAACTCATCCGCGACTGCACCGGGCAGACCGGGTGGAAGGATGTGAAACAGCAGTTCAGCAAGCTCGGCTGGCGGCGCAACGCACCGTTTCTGGCAAGCCATGGCACTCTGCTGACGGTGCTGGCACTAGCCGGCATTCCGTGGGCATACCTGCTCTGGTGGGCCGCCTATCTCTTCGTCTACCAGGTCGTGGTACGCATTCGATTCATGAGCGAGCACGGCGTGGCCGCCGACCGGTTGAGCAAGGACCCCCGCGACAATACGTGCTCGACGATGATCTCATGGTGGGAGCGGCTGCTGATCGGTCCCAACTTCGTCAACTATCACCTCGAGCACCACCTGCATGCAGGCGTGCCGTGCTACCGATTGCGCGCGTTACACCGCCTGCTGAAAACCCGGGGGTACTTCGCTTCGGCAAAATCCGTCTCCCACGGTTACGCCGAGGTGATGCGCCGAGCGACTCAACCCGCCTGACTAGCGCTGGTACCAACTGATTCCGAACTATCAGTTGGTAACAGCACCAGCGGTTGCCGGTGTGTCGGCCGCCCGTTCGGCAATACGCTCGATCCTGAACCCGGTAAAGCCGTAGAACAGGGAAACCACCGGGTTGATAAGGTTGAAGAAACAGAACGGCAAGTAAGCGAGGGTCGGCACCCCCAGGGTCGCCGCCATGTAGGCGCCGCAGGTGTTCCAGGGCACGAGCGGCGAGGTGATGGTGCCAGCGTCCTCCAGTACCCGCGCCAGGTTCTTCTCGTGCAGCCCGCGCCTTCGGTACTCGACCTTGAACATGCGCCCGGGCAGCACGATGGCGATGTATTGATCCCCCGTAAGCGTATTCATGCCGAGACAGGTGCCGATCGTCGTCGCAATCAGGCTGCCGGTGCTCTTGCTCAGCTTGACCAGGTTTTTCACCAGGGTATCCAGTATCCCCGCCTTTTCCATGGCGGCGCCGAACGCCATGGCCGCCAGTACGAGCCATACGGTGGTGAGCATCGAACTCATGCCGCCGCGCGATAACAGGGAGTCGAGATTGGCGTCGCCGGTGTCGGCGGCGAAGCCGTCGAACAAAACGACCCAGACCCCGCGAAACATCTGGAGTGCGCCGTGCTCTGAAGTATGGCCCGCCATGGCGAGGACGGCGTGGGGCTGGGAGAAGAGGGCGATGACGACGCCTGCCGCCACCCCGCTCAGGATCGTCGCCACTGCGGGAACCTTGCGGGCCGCCATGTAGACCACCAGCGCCACGGGGGCGAGCAGCAGCGGATTGATGGTGAAATTGTCATCGAGGAGCGCAAGGGTCGCATCCAGGGCGTTCCCGGACTGGGCGCCGGATTCGCCGAGACCCAGGAGCGTGAACAGCACGAGGGCGATCAGCAGGCTGGGGGCGGTGGTCCAGATCATGTGGCGGATGTGAGTGAAGATGTCGATACCCGTGACCGCCGGCGCCAGGTTGGTGGTATCCGACAGGGGCGACATCTTGTCGCCAAAATAGGCGCCGCCGATGATTGCTCCGGCGGTAATCTCCACCGACAGCCCCATGCCGGAGGCAATGCCGATCAGGCCGATGCCCAGGGTGCCTGCCACGGTCCAGGAACTGCCGATGGAGAGTGCGGTTATCGCGCAGAGCACGCAGGCCGCGGCGTAGAAAACGGCCGGGTCGAGCAGCAGCATGCCGTAGTAGATCATGGTGGGGACGGTGCCGCAGAGCATCCAGGCGCCGATCAGGCTGCCCACGGAAAACAGGATGATCACCGCCGGCAGGGCGGTGGAGATGCCGCTGACTATGGTTTCTTCAATGACCTTCCAGCGATGCCCGTTCTTGATGCCGATGCCGGCGGCGAGCGCCGCGCCGCACACCAGGGCGATCTGGTTGGCGCCCTGGGAGGAGTCGCTGCCGAACAGCACCACCGACATGCCGAGCAGGAATACCGTGACGGCGATGCAGACGACGACATCGGCGGCGCTCGCCGCTTTCACATCGCCCTTGTCCGCCTCGCGCGGCATTGACTGGCGGGCCGGCTCAGGCTCGGGGCGCAAGTTCGAAAACCCAGAGCCCCCCGGGAACGCTGGTCAGTTCGGCAGCACCCTGGCCGGCGTACTTGCGCAACAGTTCGGCGACAACCCCCAGAAGGGTTTCGTCGTCCGTGACGCGTACCAGGTAGCGGTGATGGAGCGTGCCGTCTATGCGGACGATGGCCCGGCCGTCCCGCTCCGCCTCGATCGGCCACTGCTTCCAGATCCGGCCCAGCGTGGAATTCATGTAACCGCAGGGAATGAATGCCCGGCCGCCGTGGTACACCACCCATGTGGTGCGCGACCTGGCCGGGTCCACGGTCTGCCATTCGATTTCCTGAACGTCCCGGACGAACGACCAGTCGGGTTCCGCGCCCACATGGGGTTCGCCGCTCTTGAACGGCCCGCCAGCGATCATGGCCCAGGGGCCGTCGGCGAAGCGGGCGCCGATCAGCGTGCCGGCGATCAGTACAACCAGGGCAAGGGCGATGCCCCCCAGAATACGCAGGAAAGTTCTCATGCCACTGGCCTCAGTTTCCCGTTGAGATAGTCCCTGACCCGACCTATTCACGAATAGGTCAGGCTAAAGGGAGGAGCGGTTCCTTCAATCGGACTTTTGCCCGCCGTCACGGAGCAAGGCAACCCCGGCCGCGCCCCACAGCAGGGGCAAGGCGGCATCGACGACGATCCAGACCAGCGAGACGGTTCCCTCTTCGATGGCGGTAAACTCCGGACTCAGCAGATTGAACCAGTTCCACAGGTACATGATGCCGAAGAACACGAACCCGTAGAACATCGCGTTCGCGATGAGAAACGCCCGCGAGACGGGCGCATCGTCTCCCTCCTGATCCGCCGCACGCTTGCACCGCCAGGCGACCAGCGCGCCCAGCACGATCGCCACGGCCATCAGCGGATTGAGTATCGACCACAGCGGAGAGTACGGCTGGCCTTCCGCGGAGACGTGGTAGAGAGGCTCCACCACCGTGTGCACCGCCACCGCCACGGCTACGGCGAGGAGGTAAATGCCACCGATGCGATTCATCATGATTTTCTTCCCTTGTCAGACCGGCTGAATAAAACACGTCCGGCCGGGGTCCGCAATGCAATTGCTGTCTGTGTTGTAAACAAATAGAACTGTCCGCTTTTAAAACAAATAAAGTGTCCGGTTCTGCTGCAGGCCGCACGGGCAGGACTTGAGTGCCAACCTGCAGCAAAAACGTGTTAGATCGCCGACCCTCCGAATCGTAGGATCTGGGC
>CAZWZH010000205.1:0-6011 GCA_964638775.1 uncultured Pseudomonadales bacterium | reverse complement strand
CCCGGCGCGCCGGGTTGCCGACTCGCATGGAACATGTATGGTCCGCTCCGTAAAGCGCATTTTCGTGAACTGTTCCGGTATTTTGAGGTGATCGAGTAACGAGCGTAGCGATTGGGCGTCGGTGCTGGCGGCTACGCTCGCTGATGCTGGTCCCAACGATCCGGAACGAGCGTGTGTCCAACGTCAACTATCGCGTTGCCTCATCGCAGGATGTTACCCAAACTCCGCAGCCGGCGATCCGATCAGCCGTGGGTGCGTGTGTACCGGTGCTCAGGCGACCCGGCGGTGGGCTGTGCCGAGAACCCGTTTGAGGAACCGGCCCGTGTGAGAGTCCTTCTGTTCGGCGATTTCTTCGGGGGTGCCCACGGCCACGATCTGGCCGCCGCCTGAGCCGCCTTCGGGGCCGAGGTCGATGATCCAGTCGGCGGTTTTGATGACATCGAGATTGTGTTCGATGACGACGACGGTATTGCCGTGGTCGCGCAGGCGGTGAAGTACTTCGAGCAGTTGGGCGATGTCCTGGAAATGCAGGCCGGTGGTGGGCTCGTCGAGGATGTAGAGGGTCTTGCCGGTGTCGCGCTTTGAGAGTTCCCTCGACAGCTTGACGCGTTGGGCTTCGCCGCCGGACAGGGTGGTGGCGCTCTGGCCCAGCTTTATGTAGGACAGGCCGACGTCCACCAGGGTCTGCAGCTTGCGCGAGAGGACCGGTACCGCATCGAAGAAGTCGCGGGCCTCTTCGACGGTCATGTCGAGTACCTGGTGGATGTTCCTGTGCTTGTAGCGCACTTCGAGGGTTTCCCGGTTGTAGCGCTTTCCCTTGCAGACATCGCAGGGTACGTAGATGTCGGGCAGGAAGTGCATTTCCACCTTCAGCATGCCGTCGCCCTGGCAGGCTTCGCAGCGGCCGCCCTTGACGTTGAAGCTGAATCGGCCGGGCTTGTAGCCACGCGCCCTTGCTTCGCGGGTCTGGGCGAACAGTTCCCGGATTGGGGTGAAGAGGCCGGTATAGGTGGCGGGGTTGGAACGGGGGGTGCGGCCGATGGGGCTCTGGTCGATATCCACCACCTTGTCGAGGTACTTGAGGCCCTCGATGCCACGGTGCGGTGCAGGTGTCAGGGAGGTTGCCTTGTTCAGTTCCCGCGCCGCGACCGGATAGAGGGTCTGGTTGATCAGCGTGGATTTTCCGGACCCGGAAACACCGGTGATGCAGGTGAACAGGCCGCAGGGAATGTCCACGGTGATGTCCTGGAGATTGTTCCCCATGGCTCCCTTCAGCCGCACCCTGGCGTTCCTGTCTCCCAAGGTGCGCTGAGTTGGCACGGAGATCGACTTCCGGCCGGACAGGTATTGCCCGGTAATGGAGGCCGGCTCCCCCAATATGCAGTCGAGGCTGCCGCTCGCGACGATCTGGCCGCCGTGCACGCCCGCGCCCGGGCCGATGTCGATGATGTGGTCGGCGGTGCGGATGGCTTCCTCGTCGTGTTCCACTACCAGCACGGTGTTTCCCAGATCCTTCAGGTGGGTGAGGGTGTTGAGCAGGCGGGCGTTGTCCCGTTGGTGCAGGCCGATGGACGGTTCGTCCAGGATGTACATGACGCCGACGAGGCCAGCGCCGATCTGGCTGGCCAGCCGGATGCGCTGGGCCTCGCCGCCGGAGAGCGTCTCGGCGCTGCGGTCGAGGGTCAGGTAGTTGAGTCCCACGTCGACCAGGAACCGGAGCCGGGCGCGGATTTCCTTGAGGATCTTCTCCGCGATCGCACCGCGCTGCCCGGTCAGGTTCAGTTTTTCGAAATGCCCGAGCGCGCCTTCCACGGAGCGACCGGTCACGTCCGGCAGGCTGGTCCTGCCGATGAAGACGTTGCGCGATTCCTCGCACAGCCGCGTGCCGTTGCACTCGGGGCAGGCACGTACCCGCAGGTACTTCTGCAGGTTTTCGCGCACCATGGACGAATCGGTCTCATGGTAACGGCGTTCCATGTTGGGAATGACCCCTTCGAAGCGGTGCCGCCGGGTGATGACGTCGCCGCGGTCGTTGACGTAGCTGAAGTCGATGCGTTCCCTTCCGCTGCCGTACAGGATGGCCTCGCGATGTTTCTTTTTCAGCGATGCGTACGGCGCCTCCACGTCGAAGCCGTAGTGACCGGACAGCGAATTCAGCATGTGAAAGTAGTACACGTTCCGGCGGTCCCAGCCGCGTATGGCGCCGTCCGCCAGTGTCATGTCCGGATCGCGCACGACTAGGTCCGGGTCGAAGAACTGCTTGACGCCGAGGCCGTCGCACTCGCTGCAGGCGCCCGCGGGGTTGTTGAACGAGAACTTGCGCGGTTCCAGTTCGCTGATGCTGTAGCCGCATACCGGGCAGGCGAAGCGGGCTGAGAACACCAGTTCGCCGGCCTGCTGCTCGTCCATGTCCGCCACCCGGGCAATGCCGTCCGAGAGCTGCAGCGCGGTCTCGAAGGACTCCGCCAGGCGCTGCTGCATGTTGCCGCGCACGCGCAAGCGGTCGATGACAGCTTCGATGGTGTGTTTGCGGTTCTTGTCCAGTTCGGGCGGGTGATCCAGGTCCACCACCAGCCCATCGATGCGGGCACGGATGAAGCCGCCCGCCAGTAGTTCCTTGAATACGTGCAGGTGTTCGCCCTTGCGGTCGACGATGACCGGCGCGAGGATCATGATGCGCCTGTTCTCGGGCAACTCCAGCACCTGGTCGACCATCTGGCTCACCGTCTGCGCGTCCAGCGGTTCGCCGTGGTGCGGGCAGCGGGGTTCGCCGACCCGGGCGTAGAGCAGCCGCAGGTAGTCGTAGATCTCCGTTATGGTGCCCACGGTCGAGCGTGGATTGTGCGACGTCGATTTCTGCTCGATGGATATGGCCGGTGAGAGCCCCTCGATGTGGTCGACATCGGGTTTTTCCATCATGGACAGGAACTGCCGCGCGTAGGCGGACAGCGACTCCACGTACCGGCGCTGGCCCTCGGCGTACAGGGTGTCGAAAGCCAGCGACGATTTGCCGGACCCGGACAGCCCGGTAATCACGATCAGTTGATCGCGGGGGATCTCCAGGTCGATGTTGGCGAGATTGTGCGTCCGCGCTCCGCGGACGGATATGGTGTCCAATGCCCGGGCTTCCAGAGGTGCGGAACCAAACAGGAAAAAGTAAACGGTCCTTGCACCGGGAGCAAGGGGAAACCGTGCGTCCCGTTCCGCGGATCGACGGCGGCCGGAACGATAAAGCCGGGGCCGCGCGATTGGCTGGCCCGCAATGGGTTGAACGATGTTTCCAATGAAGGCGGCAGTGCCTCAGGAATCTCTTTCCGCCGGCAGATCCCCGAGAGCATCAGGCGCTCAGCCTGCTCACCAGCCGGTCGAGCGCGGTCAGTCGCTCGTCGGGCCGATCGAGTTCCAGCAGGCCCTGCTTGACCTCCGGTTCGATAGGCAGCAGTTCGGCCAGCCGCCAACCGAGGTCACGGGCGTCTTCGAAGTCGATCTCGAGCTCGAGTTTCTCGATCATCGGATGCTTCAGCAGTTGCCTCAACAGGTCGAGCAGGGGCCCGTGCTCCACCGTTGTCATTCCCGACGGCTCTTCGGGCAGCCGTTCGACACGGCCCATGAGCAGGTGGTTCTTCAGTTCCCAGGTCTCGTGAACGCGGAACTTGCGGCCGCCCCTGGCGAGGATGCCCAGCATGCCCGCTTCGAGCTGATTGAAGTCGACGATCGTCGCTTCGGTGCCTACATCGAAGATCTCCGGTTGCTCGTCGTCCGCGCTGAGACGGGCGTCCCGGCCCTGGCGGATCAGCACGACGCCGAAGGGCGTGTCCTTGCGCATGCAGCTTCCAATCATGTCCATGTAGCGCGGCTCGAAGATCCTGAGCGGCAGCCGGCCGCCGTCGAACAGCACGGCGCGCAGCGGAAAGAGCGGGATGTTCCGGAGGTCATCCATACGGCGACTTTATCACCGATGTGCGCGGCTTCGACCTGACCGGCTTCGGCGAGTCGGGCCGGCCCTTATAATGGCCGGTGCAGGCGATGAGGGGCTTGGGCTGTTTGGACCTGATTCAATCCATATTGCTGGCGCTGCTGCAGGGTGTGACCGAGTTCCTGCCCATCTCCAGTTCGGCGCATCTTATCCTGCCGTCCGAACTGGCGGGCTGGCCGGATCAGGGTCTCGAGTTTGATATTGCCGTGCATCTGGGGTCCCTGGCGGGCGTGCTGGCGTATTTTCGCCGGGACTGCCGGGCCTTCGCGGTGAGTGGCTGGCGCTACCTGTATCACCGCCGGCGGGACGAGAACCTGGACCTGCTGCTCAAGATGGCCGTAGCGACCGTGCCCATTGCCATCGCCGGCTACGGCCTGTACGAGGTGGTGCAGTCGCGGCTCAGGACCATCGAGTTCATAGCGGTGGCAACAATCTGCTTCGGTCTGCTGCTCTGGTGGGCGGATACGCGGCGCGGCGACGGCGACACGCTGAGCTGGCGCAACGCAATGTTGATTGGAGCTGCACAGGTTCTCGCCCTGGTGCCCGGCACCTCCCGGTCAGGCATCGTCATATCGGCGGCGCTGCTGCTCGGGCTTTCGCGGACCATGGCGGCAAGGGTCGCCTTCCTGCTGGCCATCCCTGCCATCGCCGGTGCCGCGCTGCTGGCGAGCCTGGAGATTCCGGCGTTGCAGGAACCCGGGGCACGGTTGCTCGACATGGCCATCGGCGCGCTGGTGGCGGGCCTCAGCGCCTGGTTCTGCGTGCACTTTTTCATTGCGTTGGTGGAGCGCAGCGGCATGTTGCCCTATGTCGTCTACCGGCTGATACTGGGCCTCGTACTGATCGGCGTGGCGGCGGCAACATGATGCGCACTTCCCTACTACTGACCGCGCTGGTCTGTGCGGCCTGGTTTTCCGCGGCTCAGGCCAGAACGGTCAAACCCATTCTGCACGGCCAGCACTGGGTGGCGATCACCGGCAAGCCCCTGGCGGCGACAGCCGGGGCCAGGATGTTCGAGAAAGGCGGCAATGCGGTGGATGCGGCCTGTGCGATGCTCGCGGCCACGGCCACCATGTGGGACGTACTCGGCTGGGGCGGTGAGACCCAGGCGCTGATCTATCACCCGGGCGAGAAAAGGGTGATCGGCGTCAATGCGCTCGGCGGCGCGCCGAGCGGCGCCACCGCGGCGTTCTTCAAGGAGCGCGGCATGGCGTACCCGCCGGAATACGGGCCGTTGGCAGCGGTGGTGCCCGGTACGCCGGGCGGCCTGATGGTCATGCTTGCCCAATACGGCCGCCTGTCCCTGGCCGAGGTGCTGGGCCCGGCCATCCGTATGGCCGAGGGGTATCCCATGGAGGCCTCGGCGGCGGATTCCATTGAAGCCAACAAGGAGATCATCCGCCGGTGGCCGGAGTCGCGGAGAGTCTTTCTCGTGCATGAAGGCGAGCAGCGGGAGGCGCCACATGCCGGGGAGATCTTTCGGCAGCCGGACCTGAAGGCGACGCTCGAGAAGCTGGTGAGCGCGGAGGCGCAAGCCCTTGAACGCGGGATGAACCGCGCGGATGCCATCGTCGAGGCGTACCGGCGCTTCTACACCGGGGATATCGCCCGGGAGTTCGTGCGCGGCTCCAGGGCGCTCGGCGGACTGCACACCCTGGAGGACCTCGCCGGCTGGCAGGTCTACCTGGAGGAGCCGGTCACCACCAACTACAAGGGCATCGATGTCTACAAGCTGACCACGTGGGTGCAGGGCCCGGTCATGCTGCAGGCGCTGAACATGCTGGAACTCTTCGACCTCAAGTCGATGGGCTACAACAGCGCGCGCTATATCCATACGCTCTACCAGGTGATCTCACTGGCGATGGCGGACCGCGATTTCTACTACGGCGACCCGTACTTTCCCCCGGAAGAGCCGATCGAGGGGCTGCTCTCGAAGGGCTACGCGGCCGAGCGCGCACAACTCATCGACATGTCGCAGAACGATCCCGCCATCAAGCCGGGGAATCCCTATCGCTTCCAGCAGGGCGACAACCCG
>CAZWZH010000204.1:0-19903 GCA_964638775.1 uncultured Pseudomonadales bacterium | reverse complement strand
TCCCGATTGCGCTGCACGTACTCCATGAGCCGGCTCTCGGGAACGTCTACGCGAACCAGCTCGATTACCGGTTGAGCCTTGCCTTCGAACACTTTTTGATCACCTGACATATCAGAACTCCCTTGATTCGGACGCCTGTTTGAGCGCGGCACGGTCGCCTATGCGCTAACTCGCGCGACGCAATGGCCGACCTACCTCACCATTGAGGATGCATCGGCATTTGCCCCCAAGACGAAACTTTCCTGTTTTGATTTAGGATCAATTGGCGCCGTTGAAATGATAGGCGAATTCGATCCCGTAGGTTCTGGGTTTCGCGACGTTACCCACTGCCGGCGCACCGATCAACGTTGCTTCAACGAACATGTTGGTGATGTATCTCTCGTTGTCAAGGTTTCTGCCGAACAGCGAAACACTCCAGTCTTCGCCGGAACTCATATAGATGGCGTGCAGGTTGAGAGTGTGCCAGCTTTTCTGCCGGATCGATTCACGATTGAACGCATTGAAGTACATCTCATCCTGCCAGTGAAATTCCGGGCGAACAGTCAGCCGCCCGGCGGCCAGGTTGAAGCTAAACTCCGCTCCGAGCGTCAATTCCCATTTCGGTGAGCGTGGCAACCTGTTTCCTTTGAGATCCTGCGGCGGAGGCGGAGGCCGCGGCGCCGTCAGTGCCGGATCGGAAGCCGAAAATTCATCGAACTCCGCATCCAGATAGGCGATTGACGCGTTCAGCCGAAAATTGTCGGATATCAGGCCGACGGCGTCGAGTTCGAATCCCCGGATAGACGACTGCGCGGCGTTGTCGATGGCGATAGTGGTCGCCCCCACGGTAAACACCTGCATGCCCTTGTAGTCCGAGCTGAACAGGGCGGCATTGAGTTGCAGCCGATCGTCGAGCAACCGGTTCTTGCTGCCGACTTCCAGCGTATAGATCGTTTCAGGGCCGAATTCGGTTCCGAAATCGTTGTTTGCCCCGCCACTCTTGAACCCCTTTGTGTAGCTGACATAGAACATGCTGTTTTCGGAATGGTCATAGCGCAGTCCGATTTTTCCCGTAGGCTCGTTCCAGGAATACTTGTAGGTCCACGTTTGAGGGAATCCGCGCAAAGGGGTGTTGGTTGCGGGGTCGATCAGCAAGCGGCCGGTGTTTCCGCCGTCTTTTTTGTCGCGGGTGTAGCGAAGACCCAGGGTGCCGGTAAGGCGGTCGGTCAACGCATAGTCGATCTGGCCGTAAGCCGCGCTCGAGGTGGTGTTGTTGTCGTTCGCATCGGTGAATTCCGCGCCTGTGAACGGAGGCCTGCCGGCCGCGATTGCCCACCTTGTCACATTCTGAAAAGTGATGGAGCGCAGGTCATCGACCTTTTCCTTGTAGTGATACAAGCCAAGAATCCACTGCAGCCGCCCGTCTCCGTGGGATGTCAGGGTGACCTCCTGGGAAAACTGCTTGGAGACCTGGCGGGCATCCCTGTTGAAGAGCGGAAGTTCCGAGCCATCGCCGTCGCGCTCGATGAACGAGTCATCCTCGATCAGCGACGAAATCGACTTGAAGTTGAATGCGCTGCTGTCCCAGCTTAACTCCAGGCTACCACCGAAAATCGAATGATCCCGGCTCCCTTCGTGGTCGTGACGCATCTGGAGCACATCGTCTGGCAACGGCAGTGCACCGCCTTCGACGACCGAGAAGATTCCCGGAAACAGGTTTGGAGCCCCGAATACGCCAGGCCTTACTGGTATGATGCCCACCAGGCTGAACCGCGGGTAGTTTCCGACCACGCGCGCGTTCGTGCCCAAACCACCGGCGTTCCAATAGAACCCCCGCGCCAGCATCTGGATATTGTCACTGACGTCGAACAACAATTGGCCACGCACGGCGACGTTGTCTATGTCGTTGCTGTCGGCGCCGCCGGGAGCCAGATTTTCCAGATAGCCGTCAGCTTTTTCATAAGTCGCGGTGATGCGCGCGGCGACCGAATCTCCAAGAGGCGCGTTGAAAATGCCCCGAAATCGTCTGCGTTCAAAATTGCCTGCCAATCCCGAGGCCGAGATTTCCAATTCGTTGTGCGGCCTGTTGTTGATGACATTGATCGCGCCGCCAACGGCGTTCCGCCCGTAGAGCGTACCCTGCGGCCCTTTCAGGACCTCAACCCGCTCAACATCGTAGAAGTCCATAAGGCTCGCGGAAGCACGACCGAGGTATACGCCGTCCTGGTAAATGGCGACACCGGCTTCGCCGTAAGCGGGCAAGACCTCTGTGCCGATCCCGCGAATGGTCACAATGGCGTGCGTGCCCGCGTTTGCGGCCATCGAGAACTGCAGGTTCGGCGTGATGTTCTGCAGGTCGGCGATCGTCGAAACGTCGCTCTTGTCAAGACGGCTCTGGTCGAAAGCGGATATTGACAATGGAATGTCCTGAATACTGACCGCGCGCTTCTCCGCGGTGACGACAATTTCCTCCAGCGTGTCGTTCGCGGCACCTGCGTTGGCTGCCAACGCGCTCAGGAAAATGACGTTGATTGCGCGGCGAAAAGGAACGTCGCTGAACGAATCTCCCATGCGTTTCCCTCCCTCGCAACATGATCGCTATCAGTGCAAAATGAATATAGGTCATTTGTGAAGATTCTTCAATCAACTTGACCGCGTGATCCTCGACCACCGATTTGGTCCGTCTACGGGTTCAGGAATCAGGAGTACCGAAGATGGCCGCGGCCTCGACACCGCAATCCCCGGGGCCGCGGCCATGCCGCTTGATGAGGGGAAATCGGCTAGAACGACGTGGTCAAGGTGCGGCCCCATCCACCCGTGGATCGAAACCGAGCTGCTCTCCGAGCCTGGTACGGGTCTCCAGCAAGCGATCCTCGATGGGTACCCCTACTGCGTCGGCAGCCCGGGTGTTGAGCTGAAACATCGCCGTGACCGCCGCGGAATCCACGACACCGGCTTCACCGATGGCCTCGGTCAGCGCAGCGCGCGCCGGACCTGTCAGCGCCGGGTCGCGCTGCATGGCGGCATCGGCGAATGCCAGCAACACATTGCCGTGTCGCACGCCGCCATCGCCTGCCCCACTGCGTACTGCGTCGACGACCTCGCCCTCCGACTGCATGCCGCCCACACGGAGCCGCGCCACATGGGCGGTGGCTCAGTAGAAGCAGTCGTTGTGCATCGACACGCGCGCCGCGAGCAGTTCAATCTGCGTCCTGTCGATCGCATAGGCGTGATCGGCGTCCGTATAACGCGGCGCCTGCTCGTAGGGGAAGTAGTGGGAGGCCATCAGGTGGTTGGCGAGCCGCGTCGCAGCGGGTACCAACGAGAAGGCGCGGTGCACGTTCGGCACCATGAACCGGGTGTCGTAAAGGTCGGTATAGTCATCCGCGAGGGCGTCCGGGGCGATGATAGGCACATAGGTGTCCCCCGGCGCCGCGGTGCGAGGCCGCTGTCGCGAAGGATTGCCGGGCTCCGGATCGGGCAGCGGCCGGAGCGGCAACCCCAGCGCGGCGTGGAACGTGTCGACCACCATCACGGCGCTGACCAGCCCGGCGATCTCGACGTATTCGGTGTCTTCCAGGCCGCCGGCGAACAGCTCCCGTACCCACGACCGATTGATGCGGCCGGGGTCGGTCACCAGCTTGTGGATGAGCTCGACCCGAACCGCCGGCATGTCGTCGTCGACAGTTTCGTGACGGCCCCTGATCGCGCCGGGCGACAACGAGACCTTGCGCTCCCGGCACAACGCGCAATTGCATGCGGCACGAAGCTCGCGCGCCACGGAAACGCGCTCGGTGCCCGTCAACCAGGTTCCCGGCGCGGCCAGGTGCCGCCAAACGCGGTCATGGGAGGCGGTCAGGTCAGCCCGGATTCGCATGTCAGGCGGAACCCCTCCGGCGTACCGGCATCCTGTGCAGGTGCGCCATGGCGTTCGGCTCGACGGTCGCGCCTGTTCCAGTCTCGAGAGCGGCCCGGGTGCATGGGCAAGTTGTTGTCGAAGAACTTGTGAGTGACGGCACGATCCGCGCTTACCACAATGGCGCTGGGGTACGGAATCCTACGGCACCCGGAATCGCCATGACAAGCCTGCAGGACTTCCGGCGTTTTGCGCTGGGCAGAATTTGGCTGCTTCATCGCCCGGCCGAGTTTCCGCATCCCCGCTGGCGCGGTTAAAATCGGCACGGGAGTCGTTCATCACCTATCAATCAACCATGGGAGGCCATTCATGGCGCTACACAGATTGCAGGAAATGTCGATTGCCGCGCCGGACCCGGATCGGCTCGATGCCTTTTACCGGGAAATCGGCCTGGTCGGCGGCAGCCACAGTTGGGGAACGAGCGATCGGCCGGAGCAGATCAGCATCGCCGAGGCACCGTACAGGCAACTCCGCTCATTGCGAATGCTGTGCGAAGACGAGGCGGATCTCGCCGAGGCCGCCGGCCGGCTCGATGAACTCGGCGCCTCTTACCGGCTCTCCGATGGCCGGTTGACCGTAACCGACCCGGTGAACAAGTGGAGCTACATCGTCGAACCGGGTGCAGTGGCGGATGTGGGCGAGCAACCCAGGCGCGTCATGAATTTCCCCGGCGAGCGCAATCGGCTCGGGAAGCGCGCCGACGTTCTCGACGAACTGGCACCCAGGGTGCCGAGACGGCTCGGGCACGTGGTTGTCGGAAGCACGGACCCGCAGAAATCCGTCGAACTCTGCAGGGCCATCGGCTTCCGAGTCTCGGACATCGTCGGAGGTGGCCTGGCAACCTTCCTGCGCTGTTCCAATGACCACCACAACCTTCTGATTACACCGGGCCCGGTTCCCTATCTGAACCACTACGCGCTCGAGCACGACGACTTCGATTCCGTGTTCCTCGCCGCCACCACCTACCTGCGCAACAACGGCCAGGACACCCAGATCGCAGGGCCCGGCCGGCACTATATCGGCGGCAATATCTTCTGGTACCTGTGCGACCCGAGTGGCACTTTCTTCGAGTTTTTCGCCGACATGGACCAGATCGACGATGACGACGCCTGGAACATCCGCGAGGACTGGAACCTGACCGACGCCTGGTCCATCTGGGGCGAGAAGCAGCAGCCGGACGTTTTCTTCCGGCCCGTGGACATGGACGCCGTCATAGAGGGGTGGAGCCGGGCGCACGGCTCGTGATCCGTCGCGCATCCTGTGCTTCGCGTTGCTTTCAGGATTGGGGTAGATACCAAATGGGCGAAGACCAGGCCCTTTCCTGGATTGTTGTTGCTACATCTCCCCTCGGTTCGACCCCTTCGCGTATCGCATCCCAGGTCGACCAGCGGCAAGTCGGATTCTCGAGCGCTCTCAAATAATAGAAGGCATGGTCGTCCGGATTGAAGTCCGGGTCTGTCCAGGCAGCTTTCAACTCCGCCGCGCCAACGTCCCTCGATATCGAGCAGTCGCCGAGATTGACCGTTGCGCCGTTGTCCGGACACCGATGGGTATCGGGACTGACCTCGATACCGTCGGAACAGGCGACGTCGTAAACTCTCTCATGACGTTCGCCGCCATTCGTCCAGCCCTTGACGATCTGTAGCCGTTGCAGCCGCGCCGAGAGTGCATCGCGGGCAGCCCAGGCAATAAAGGAAGGTGCGTCTTCACCCCGTGCCGGGAGGTCGGAGCCCATCGATACACCCTCTGCATAGGCGCGCGCCACCATATCGGTTTCACCCAACATGGATTCGTCAAAGCCGTAGCCACCGAAGAAACGTATCTTCATCCGTGTCCCGGAGGTGGCGAACGTCTCCTTGCGCCGGAACGCATCGTAGATCGCGTGGCGGCTGTTTTCCTCCGCCCAAACCGCTGCCAGCCCCGATGCGCCCCAGTGAATCAGCGGTGTCGTCGGGTACACTTCACCGCCGATCACCTTGAAGGGAGGCGATGCCGACGCATCAGTGTGCCCGGCCATCGCCTGCCGTGCGTCTTCGAGGGCCTTCCCCGCAAGTGGCACGGAACCCCGGAGTTCAGGCGTGTAATCCCGCAGGCCCATTTTCACAAAAAAGTTCGACTCGTCGTCCGATGTATAGCCGTTGTGCGTGTCCGACGATCCGATAAAACCAAATTTGTAGGGATTGACCAATCCCTCTTCCTGAAACACCAGGCCGTTCAACAACGCATCCCTGGCATAGGACCCTTTCGGCTCGCTGGGGTCGGTGTCATCGACCGAGATTTTGAAGGACATGATCTCGAAATCAGCCCATTCATCGTTGAGAGACAGCGCCGGGTGGGTTTCCGATGTGCCTTTGACCTGGGTAATCTCCATCAGCGGCTCGTTCCGAATCCGCTGGCTGGTGTACGCCTCGTCCATCGGATTCTTCGCCCAGTCAACCAGTTCGAACATGGCCCCATTGGAGCCATTGGAATTGTGCGGGATTGCCAAGGCTTCAATTCCCTGATCCCTCAGGCCGTCCATCCACTCCCAGAGACTTTCCGGGTTGCGGCTGTGCAAGCGGGAAAAAGGCATCGCCGGCAGTCTGTCGGCGCCGCGGAATATCACGTTGCGATGCAGATTGCCCTGCTCATCGGAGGTGCTAGAGTACTCATAACCCACAAAAGTGGTGAAGTTGCCCGGGTCGTTGTGTTGTTCCGCGGCCTGAACGATGTCGGACCAGGCATCACGGGAAAGGTTGTTTACCGCCTCAAGATCGATATCGCCTTCCGCTATACCCGTAAACGTTGACAAAGCCAATGCCCGTACGGCCCTGGCGCGAACACCAAGGCCCACCTCCCTGTCCGGCGAGTTCAGATTGTGCAGCATCTCAAAAGGCCTGTACTTCGAGAATCCGGTCGAGGGATCGGCGGCTGCATTCATCGCGCCGATATACATCGCGTGGTCGGTCACCGCATAAAAATCCAGCGGTTCCCTCAATTGAACATCGAAGCCGCCGGGATGCCTGAGCTTTTCTCCTTTCGCATAGCGATAGGCGTCATGGGGTGTCGCGATGGTGCCATAGGCGAACGCGTCGAGTGAGTATGTGCTGTGAACATGCAGGTCACCAAAGTAGGCACTACGTTCAGCGTTGGCCGACGGATCTATGGTGACAACACCGGCAGGCATATCGTAAGCGACGTTCAGAAAGCGCTCGAAGCGAGATTGGGGCAGGCTCCCTGATGGTGCGGGTCGTTGGGCGGATTGTTCAGCAGAATGATCGACGGGTCGTTCTGTCTGCTGTACCTCTCCTGAACAACTCGCACAGATCGCGAGCGAAATCACCAGCGACAATCGCAAGTGGAATTTCATATTGCATCCCATACAGACCAGCAGCATATCGGGTTTTCCAGTACTCCAACATAGAAAAAACCGCGCCGCCCCGGGCCACATTGTGTGGCGAAGACCGAACCTGCATCAAGGCGGCTGCGGGCGCTCGGAAGCTGTGCCCTAGACAGTGACTCAGTCCGGCAGCGGTCCCTGGAGATCGTTGCGGCCGCTGAGAAAATTGACCACCACCCGCATGTTCTCCTCGGTGTTGTCGAAGAGCGTCGAGTGATTCGAGCCCCGGATCACGTGCTTGACGGCGCCGGGGATGTTCTCCGCGAGCCAGGTCTGGCCCGCCCCGGTCTCGCCCACCTCCCACGGCGTCATGATGTCCTCGTCGCCGCCGATGACCAGTGTCGGGGCCTTGATCTGTTCGGCCCAAGGCCTGAGGTCCATCTCCATCATCGCGCGGCAGGCCCGCTGGTAGACCTCCCGGCGGTTGGAGCGCTCCAGGATGTCCTGGATCATGTCCACCGCGCCCAAGCCGTCCGGCCCGTCGAGAAACTTCCTCGAGAGCGCCTGCACCGCGATCAATTCGGCCAGCGTGCGGCTGCCGCAGCCATAGGCCTCCGAGATATCGATCCAGCCCTGGAAGGTGAGGCGGCCGGCGAGGTCGAGCTTCGCGGCCGCGCAGTTGATGACGAGCCGGTCCGTCCGGTCGGCGTGCTTGGCGCCGACGACCTGGGCGATCATGCCGCCCATCGACGTGCCGTGGATGTGGGCGCGTTCGATGCCGAGCGCGTCCATGAGGCCGGCCACATCGTCCGCCCACACCTCCATGTCGTAGGCCTGGATGGGTTTGTCCGACTGCCCGTAGCCGCGCATGTCGAAGTCGATACAGCGAAAGTACTTCGACGCGATCGGCGTCGCGGTGGCGAAATTGAAATGGCCGAAGCCAGCGCCGTGAATATGAACCACCGGGGCGCCCTCGCCCGTCGACTCGTACCAGAGCCTGACCCCATTGACCTCCGTGAATGCCATCGCCACCTCCCTTGCCGGCTCGGACTCCTTGACCTGCCGATCATACACCGGTGTGCGCCCCTGCAAAGCCGTTCGCCACTCCAAATCGCACGGTGATTGCCCCGGCCGGCGGTTTGCTCCACCATCGCCCGAACCGGAGGAGCAAATGCGCGATTACGGCAAACTGCAGCGGCTGGCGCGGCGGAATCCGCTTCCGGGCCGACATCGACTGCAAACCGCCACCAGCCGGCGCCGATTCGTGGCGGGCCTCGGCGCGGCCGCGGGGTTCGCCCTGTCCGGCTGCGGGCCGTCCCGGGAGGCGGGCCGCGAACTGGCGCTGCTGACGTGGGATGCCTATGCCGATCCCCGCCTGCTCGACCTCTGGCGGAAAAGCACCGGCGGCTCCATCCGCTACGAAATCCATACCTCCGACCCCACATCGGTCAATCGGCTGCGGGCCGGGGAGACGGCGGTGTGGGATTTCGTCAACCTGAACAATCCCTGGGCCCGCAAGGAACTCTGGCCGGCGGGGCTGATCCGGGCGCTGCCCCAGGCCCGATTCGAGCCGCTCTACGATGCCATGTTCGACAAGTTCGCGCCGCCCTACCACTGGGCGATGAGCGACGACGGCGAGCACCTGCTCGGGGTCGTGCAGCGGTTCGAGACGTTCGATTTCGTCGTCAACGCCGATGTCATTTCACCGCGCACCGCCAAGGACGAGGGCTGGGACCTGTTCAACAACCCCGACTTCGCGAACCGTTACGGCATCCTGGCCTACGAGGACTGGAACGTGATGGATATCTGCATGGGCGCGGGCATCGACCCGTTCCGGGAAAAGGCCGAGGACGACTACACCGCGTTCGAGGCGACCGCCAGGCGGTGGATCGACAACGCGCGGATGATCACCACCGACTTCGCCCAGTTGAACCTCGGGATCATCAACGGGGAGATCGACGCCTACTTCACGGGCGGCACCTATTCGATCACCTCGGCGCGGCTGGAGGGCATGAACAACCTGTATGCCATCACGCCGTACCGGGGGCCTGCCCGGGGCAAAGGCGGCATCAACTGGATCGAACTTAATTCCGCGGTCGCCAACCCCGCCGCCAACGACGACGTGCTCGACTTCCTGGAATGGATCACCCAACCGGAGCCGGCGACCATCGTCGCCAACGGCAACGGCAACCTGCAGCCCGTCAGCCAGATGGCGCAGCCCGACGTGCTCGCCCGCTTCACGAGCGAGCAGCTCGCGGCACTGCAGTGGGATGAGTTCGAAGAGCGCATCGGCAACTCCGTCGAGTTCGACATCGTGCCCGGCTACGATCGGCTGTACGACATCTACTCGGCCGCCATGCGCGCCCGCGGCTGACCCGGCACACACCGGCCGGCATGGCGACCATCCTGTCGACGAGCGGCGTCTCGAAACGCTTTGGCGACATCGACGCGCTGAACGGCGTCTCGCTGGACATTCGCGAAGGCGAGTTCTTCACCATCGTCGGCCCCTCGGGAAGCGGCAAGTCGACCTTTCTGCGGATACTTGCGGGGCTGGAAGCGCCGGACGCCGGCCGCGTCCGCCTGCGCGGGGAAGACATTACGGAAGTCCCGGCGAACCGGCGCCCCACCTGCATGGTGTTCCAGAACCTGGCGCTCTTCAGCCACCGTACCGTGGGCGAGAACATCGAATTTTCGCTGAAGATGAAACGGGTAGCGCAGCGGGAACGGCGGGAGCGCGCCCTGGAAACCATGCGCATCGTGCGCCTGCCGGAGTCCTACTATTCCCGCCGGGTGACCCAGTGCTCGGGCGGCGAGCGGCAGCGCGTGGCGCTCGCCCGCGCACTGGCGTCCGACCCGGAGATACTCTTCTTCGACGAGCCGCTGTCTTCCATCGACTACCGGTTGCGGAAGATTCTCGAAGTCGAGATGAAAGACCTGCACCGCCGTACCGGCAAGACTTTCGTCTACGTCACCCACAGCCTGGAAGAGGCGATGGTGATGTCCGACCGCGTCGCCATCCTGAACGAGGGACGGGTGGTGCAGACGGGCACGCCGGCGGAGATCTACTATCGCCCCGCCAATCGCTTCGTCGCCGAGTTCATGGGCGAGGTCAACGTCTTCGAACTCGACGACGGAAAGATCGTTGAACTGGAAATCCCGGCGCCGGGCCTCCTGTCCGGGTACCTGGTCGTCCGGCCGGAGTTCCTGCGCAAACTGGATGCAGGCGGGGTGGCCGATGTCCGCTTTGCGGCAACGGTGGCCAACGACTACATGCTCGGGTCCCGCACGCACTATCACTTGCGGGTGGGAGAGGTGACGCTGGTGGCGGAAGTTAACGCCGGCCAGTCTGCCGCCCTTTGTCCCGGCGACCGGGCGGACTGGGGTTTCGACCTCGCCGATTCAGCGCTCCTGACCGAGTGATGCGCCGCCCCAATCCCGGTTTTTCGGCAATGCTCCCCGTGGCGGCGTTCTATTTCGCCGGCTTCGCCGTGCCGATCGGCCTCGTTGCCTGGTACAGCCTCATGCCGGCGCGCACCTTCGATCTAGCCGCCAGCCCCACCATTGCGAACTACGTAACGGCCTTTGCCGAAGGCTATTGGCGCCCCCTCTACTGGTCGGCGCTTGGCGCCGCAACGACCACGCTTATCTGCCTGGGGCTCGCCTGGCCCACAGCCAGAGCCATGCTGCGGGCCGGCCGGTGGGCGACGCCCGTCGCGGTGCTCATCGCCCTGCCGGTGTTCATCTCGGAGAGCGTTCGCCTGTTCGGCATGGCGCTGTTCATGATGCCGGCCGGGGGTATCCTGGCCGGCAGCGTCGAGGCGCTGACCGGAACCTCGATCGGGTCGATCCTCTACACCCGGCCCGCCGCACTGCTGGGCCTGGTGTACATCCACTTTCCCTTCGTGCTGTTTCCGCTGTTGCTCGGGCTGTCCCTGGTACCCGGGGAACAGGTCGAGGCGGCCCGCGACCTGGGCGCATCCGGCTGGCAGGTGTTCCGCGAGATCGAGGCGCCGCTGGCGGCGCCGGGCGCGGCCATCGGCGCCCTGCTGTGTTTCGTGCTGACACTTGGCGCCAACGCGGAGATGCGCATCCTCGGCGGCCAGGCCGTTACCGTGATCACCCATGCCATCGAGCAGCGCTTCAGCTACGCCCAGGACTGGCCGCTGGGGTCGGCGCTTACCGTGCTTACGATCCTGGTCACGGCGGCGGCCGTTCTTCCGGTGCTCAGGCGCCTGGACATCGACAGCCTGGCCCGCCGATGAACGCGCGTCCGCAATCGTTACCGGCTGCCCTGCGGCGAGGTTGGCTGCTCCTGGTGCTCGCCCTCCTCTACATCCCGATGATCTCCGTGGTGCTCGCCTCGCTCTCCAACACCCGGTACCTGCGCTTCCCGCACCGGGAATGGACCACCGGAGCCTATGCCGATGCGCTGGCGAGCTATACGACCGGGATGCTGCACATGACGAGTTTCAGGATCGCGCTGCTTGTGGTGGCCGCCTCGGTGGTCCTCGCCACCTGCGGCGCCCTCGCGTTCGCGCGTTACGACTGGCGTGGGCGCCGTACGTTCCAGCGCTTGCTGATCCTGCCGCTGTTCTTTCCGCAACCGGTGCTGGGGCTGGCGCTGCTCGTCTATTTCACCGCACTCGGCATAACGCCGAACTGGCAGACCGCGGCGTTCGCACACCTCGTGTGGATCGTGCCGGTGGTGACGCTGGTCATCTCGATCCGCCTGTACGGGTACGACGCGATGCAGGAGGAGGCCGCCTTCGACCTGGGCGCGAGCCGCCTGCAGGTGCTACGGGAGATCACCCTGCCGGCGCTGGCCCCGGGCATTGTCTCCGGCGCCCTGTTCGCGTTCCTCTTGTCCTGGAGCAACCTGCCCCTGTCCGTTTTCACCAGCGGCGCGGACACCACGCTGCCTGAGTGGCTTTTTTCGCGCACGGCAACGAACTACTCGCCGCTGGTTCCGGCCGTCGCCGTGATCGCCACCGCCGTCTCGGCCGCGGTGGTGGCCGCGGTCGTCCTCGGTCTGGCGCTGATGCGGCGGGACGCCAGGTAGCACCGGTGTCGCCGACACGGCGACGGCTTGGATACAATGTTTCGACATGGCGGCGAAGTCGGGAAGAGTTAATACAGAGACCATGAACGATGTCCGAGCGAATCGGCCGGAACTGGGCCGGGCAGACCTCGAAAGCCACTGGTTGCCGTTTACCGACAACAAGACGTTCAAGAACGACCCCCGCCTGGTTGTCAAGGGCGACGGCGTATACCTGTGGAACCAGCGGGGTGAACGGCTGATCGACGGCTGTTCGGGGCTCTTCACCTGCGCGCTCGGCCACTGTCGCCCCGAAATCGCCGAGGCCGTGGCCGGGCAGCTCTCGGAACTCGATTTCATGACCTCGTTCCTCAGGAGCCATCCCCGCTCCTTCGAAGCCGCAAACCGTCTGACCGAAATTTTGCCGGACACCCTGAATCACGTGTTCTTCTGCAACTCCGGTTCGGAAGCCGTCGACACGGCGATGAAGATGTCGCTGCAGTACCACCTGGCCAGGAGCGAGGGGCAACGCAACCTGTTCGTCTCGCGCGAGCGCGCCTATCACGGCGTGAACCTCGGCGGCACCGCATTGAGCGGCATGGTGCGCAACCGGCAGGCGTTCGGCGCCCTGGCGCCGGGCGTGGTGCACATGCGGGCCACCTGGGACCCCGACCAGCGGTTCACCCGAGGCCAGCCCGAAAAAGGCGCGGAACTGGCCAACGACCTGGACCGGTACGTACGAACTTACGGCGCAGACCGCATAGCGGCCTGCTTCGTCGAACCGATTGCGGGCTCCACCGGCGTACTGGTACCTCCGGTGGGGTATCTGCAACGCCTTCGTGACATCTGCGACGAACACGGGATCCTGCTGGTGCTCGACGAAGTCATCACCGGATTCGGCCGAACCGGAAGCGCCTTTGCGGCGGATTCGTTCGATGTGCGGCCGGACATGCTTACCGTGGCCAAGGCGCTGACCAACGGGGCGCAACCCATGGGGGCGGTGGCCGTCAGCGACGACATCTACGACACCATCGTCAACGCGAGCCCGGACGATGCGGTCGAGTTCGCCCATGGCTATACCTTTTCCGCTCATCCGGCCGCTTGCGCGGCGGCCGTCGCGACGCTGGAGATCTATCGGCGGGAGCGGATTTTCGAGCGCGGCGCCGCCATGGCGAACACCTTTCTGGATGCCATGTTTTCCCTGCAGAATCTGCCGGCGGTTACCGACATCCGGGGTTACGGCATGCTGGCCGGTATCGATGTGGAACCGGATGGGGCGCCGGGGCTGCGAGGCCTGCGGCTGCAACGGCGGCTGTTCGACGCGGGGCTGCACATCAAGACGACCGGGGATGCCGCCATCGTCGCGCCGCCGCTGGTCGCGGAGGAAGAACACATCGACGCCATGCGCGAGATCCTCCATGACACGCTCAAGGAAGTTTAATGGGGCTACGCCCCACCCCAACCCATTCACGAACAGGTCCGGCCAGGAGGAGACAGGCATGACCGACGCCACGGAGGAAGTGCGCGTATACCGGGGGCTGAAAGGCGTGCACTTCGACCGCTCGCCCACGACCTACATCGACGGGCGAGCCGGGGAGTTGCGCTATTGGGGTTACTCGATACACGACCTCGCCGAACACTCGACGTTCGAGGAAACCGCTTACCTGCTGCTGAACGGCCGGCTTCCCGATGCGGGCCAACTCGAATCCTTCGAAGCGAGGCTGAAGGCCGGCCGCCGGTTGCCGGAGCGGGTGTTCGACATCATTGACCGGTGCCGGGGCGGTCATCCCATGGACGTCCTGCGTACGGCTGTCTCGGCACTCGGAGCGTTCGAGCCGAACACCGGGGATAGCGCCCAGGCAGTGCTTGAGCTGGGCATCAAACTGACCTCCCAAGTGCCGTCGATCGTTGCCGCACACCACCGGATACGTTCCGGGGCGTCTCCCATAAGCCCTGATGACGGGTTGGGCCATGCAGCGAACTTCATTTACATGCTCACGGGCAAGCCGCCGGGCGAAAACGCCGCCCGACTGATGGACCTGGACTTCGTGCTGCATGCCGAGCACGGCTCCAACGCCTCGTCGTTCACAGCTCGGGTAGTCACCGGCACCGGCGCCGACCTGCATGCGGCGGTCACCGCCGCCATCGCAGCACTTTCCGGGCCGGCCCACGGCGGCGCCGCCGAGAACGTGATGCAGATGGCGCGGGAAATCGGCGAACCGTCGCAAGCTGCCGCCTACGTGAAAGACAAGCGGAAAAAGCGCGAACCGATCATGGGCTTCGGGCACCGCGTCTACCGCGCCGAAGACCCGCGGGCCCGGCACCTGCGGCGCGGCGTCGAGCGATTGTCGGAGGAAATGGGGGAGCCGCACTGGAACGGAATACTGAAAGCGGTGGTGGAGGCGATGCGGCCGTACGCGCGCCTTGGCGTCAACGTGAACGTGGACTTTTATTCCGGCGTCATCTACCACCTGCTCGGCATCCCGCAGGACATCTTCGTGCCGATCTTCGCCGTGGGCCGGGTGCCGGGATGGACGCTGCAGGTGTTGCAGCAGTTGGACGGCAACATCCTGATTCGCCCCCTGCTGCGGTACAACGGGCCGGGCCCGCGCGCGTACGTTCCAATCGAAGAGCGCTGATACGGGAGGGCCATGGAGTATCTGGACGGCTTTGTCAGCCGCGCGCGAGACCTGAACCGCGGGGTCGTGTTCCCGGAGGGCGAAGAGCCCCGTGTGCTCGAAGCGGCGACGCGGCTGGCGGACGGGGGCGTCGCGGAGGTCACCTTGCTGGGCAACCGGGAGTCCGTTGAGGTGGCGGCTGCCGCGAACGGGCTGCGGCTCTCGGGGCTGCGGTTGATCGACCCCGCCGATTGCGCGATCCCGGAGGCGTATATCGATCTATACCTCGCCGACCGCCCCGGCAGGAAACCCGCCGCGGTCGCCCGGGCATTGCGCCGGCCCCTGTACTACGGCGCCATGATGGCCAAAGCCGGCGATGCGCATTGCATGGTGGCGGGCGCCCGGCACCCGACGCGACGGGTGATCGAAGCCGCCCGCTTGTGCGTCGGCCTGGACGAGGGCTGCTCCACTCCGTCCAGCTTCTTCGTCATGCTGGTTCCCGGGTGGGACGAGCCGCTGATGTTCGCGGACTGCGCGGTAAACGTCGAGCCGAGCGCCGAAGAACTGGCCGAGATCGCTTTGACCACGGCAGGGAGCGCGGGCAGTCTGCTCAAACGAACGCCGCGGGTCGCGCTGCTGTCTTTCTCCACCATGAGCAGCGCCGCTCACCGGCGCGTGGACAAGGTGGTTGCCGCGCTGGACATCGTGCGGCGCCTGTCCCCGGAAATCGCGGCCGATGGCGAGTTGCAGGCTGATGCCGCGCTCGTGCCGGAAATCGCGGACCGGAAGCTCGCCGGTGGGAGCCGTTTGGGGGGAGCGGCCAACGTGTTGATCTTTCCGGATCTCGATGCCAGCAACATCGCCTACAAACTGGTGCAGCACCTCGCCGGCGCGACGGCCATCGGCCCGATTTTGCAGGGCTTCAAGTGTCCGCTTGCCGATCTTTCCCGGGGCGCCGAGGCGGACGAGATCGTCGCCACCACGGCGGTGACACTGTGTTTGTAATGCAGCGCCCTGCCGGAACGATACCGGTGATGCGCAGCAGGCGGATTTATCCCAGACGCAGCATCTCGGTTGGGTCGATGCCCGCCACACTCACCGGCGCTTTCATCGCATCGCGCCGGAACGGCTCGCCGAGTTCCTGGTTGACCACAACCTCGACCAGCGTGGTCACCCCCTCTTTCTGGGCTTCGCACCCTTCCCGTATGGCCTCGGCCAACTGTTCGCGGGTGGCCACGATCACGCCCTTGAGTCCGCAGGCCTCGGCTACGCGCGCATAGCTCACGCCCCGGTCGAGTTCCGTGCCGACGAAGTTGTTGTCGTACCACAGAATGGTGTTGCGTTTTTCCGCCCCCCACTGGTAGTTGCGGAAAACGACCATGGTCACGCCGGGCCACTCCTCGCGCCCGATGGAACTCAGCTCGTTCATGGAAATGCCGAACGCGCCGTCGCCGGCAAACCCCACCACGGGCACGTCGGGACAGCCGATCTTGGCGCCCAGAATCGACGGGAAGCCATAACCGCACGGCCCGAACAATCCGGGCGCCAGGTACTTGCGGCCTTCCTCGAACGTGGGGTACGCATTGCCGACGGCGCAGTTGTTGCCGATGTCGCTGGATATGATGGCATCCACCGGCAATGCGGTCTGCAGGACCCGCCAGGCCTGCCGGGCGGACATCAGTTCCGGCTCCCTGTCGCGCGCGTCCGCATTCCAGGTGGTGCCGGGGTCGTCTTCTTCGTGGTCGAGGCTGGCGAGCATCTGCTGCCAGTCGCCCTTTGCCTTGTGGATGGCGAGCCTGCGTTTCTCGCGGCCGGCATCGCCCGCGGTGGACGAAAGCTGGTCGAGCAGTTGCCCCGCCACCAGCTTCGCATCGCCGCAGATGCCCACCGTCACCGGCTTGGTGAGCCCGATGCGGTCAGGGTTCATGTCGACCTGGATGATGCTCGCCTCGCCGGGCCAATAGTCGATGCCGTAACCCGGCAGCGTGGAGAACGGGTTCAGCCGGGTGCCCAACGCCAGCACCACATCCGCCTTGGCGATCAACTCCATGGCCGCCCTCGAGCCGTTGTAGCCGAGCGGCCCGCAGGCCAGCGGGTGGCTGCCCGGGAAGCTGTCGTTGTGTTGATAACCGTTGCAGACCGGCGCGTCCAGCCGTTCGGCCAGGGCCTGGCACTCGGGGATGGCATCGCCGATCACCACTCCGGCGCCGGACAGGATCACGGGAAATTTCGCGCCCGAGAGGAGCGCCGCGGCTTCGGCGATTGCGGCCGCCCCGCCCGCCGGGCGCTCGAAACGCACGATCTGCGGCAGTTCGATGTCGATGACCTGCGTCCAGAAGTCCCTGGGCACGTTGATCTGCGCCGGCGCGGAGCCGCGCAGCGCCTTGGCGATGACCCGGTTCAACACCTCCGCCATGCGCGACGGGTCGCGCACCTCCTCCTGGTAGCAAACCATGTCCTTGAAAAGCGCCATCTGCTCCACTTCCTGGAAACCCCCCTGCCCCATGGTCTTGTTTGCTGCCTGGGGAGTTACGAGCAACATTGGGGTGTGGTTCCAGTAGGCGGTCTTGATGGGCGTTATGAAGTTGGTGATGCCGGGACCGTTCTGGGCGATCGCCATGGCAATCTTTCCGGTCGCGCGCGTGTACCCGTCGCAGATGAAGCCGCCGTTGGATTCGTGGGCGACGTCCCAGAACGTGATGCCCGCCGCCGGGAAGAGATCCGAAATCGGCATGAACGCGGACCCGATAATGCCGAACGCGTGCTCGATGCCGTGCATCTGCAAAACCTTGACGAAGGCTTCTTCCGTAGTCATCTGTGTCATGTCTAGATTGTTCTCCTTCCTTTAGCGATTTGCCGTGAACGTGCTTTGCAGCTTTGCGCAGGTTAACTTGACGATACCAGCCCGAATTTCACGACGCGGGTTCCCAAAGCTCGATCGCGTTTCCTTCCGGGTCGTGGATGCGGGCAAAGCGGCCGATGCCCTCCATCTCGCTTTCGTGGCTCACCTCGATACCCGCGGACTTCAACTGCGCGGTCATCGCGTCCACATCGGCCACGCGGAAATTCAGCATGAAAGCCTTGTCCGGTGCGAAATAGTCCGAGTCCGCAGCGAAGGGCGAGAAAACCGTGACCCCGGACTCGGTCACCCAGGGCACCATCTCCATGTCCGTCGGAGCGGGATTGATGCCCAGTTGATCCTGATACCATTTCGCAAGTCCTTCCGGGTCCTTGGCCCGAAAGAAGAACCCGCCGAATCCCTGAACGCTTTGCACGCTGACTCCTTTCGATGCGGGACAGAACGATCTACGCGTCGGCAGTCTAGCAGACCGTGGCAAAAGTCCGCGATTTCAGCACGAACGTCGCCAATGTCGGCTTTCCTGGCCACGCTGGTCGACGTGGGAATCAATTGCGCAGCCGCTGGCGAAATGTCCCTCTTGCAAGCAGAATCGACGCTGACTTGGGGACGGGCCACTGGGCGAGGAAGGGACCCATGAACATTGCGGCACATCTGGCCCGCGCCGGGCGATTCGCCGCTGAACGTCCCGCCCTCGGCCTGGGGGCCGGCACCCTCTTTACCTACGCAGAACTCGCCGAACGAACCGCAAGGCTGGCGGGTTCGCTGCGCCGACGCCTCGAGCCCGGCGAGCCGGTCGCCCTGGTCATGGCCAACTGTCCGGAATACCTGGAAATCCTCTATGCCTGCTGGCACGCCGGGCTCATCGCCGTGCCGGTCAACTCGAAGCTGCATCTCAATGAACTCGCCTACATACTCTCCGATTGCGAAGCCCGGACCTGCTTCGCCTCCCCTGCGTTGGCGACGGGCCTTTCCGGCTTGCGCGGCGGCGCGCTGCACGACGTCATCGAAGTGGGCACCAGCAAATACGAGGCAATGCTCGCGGCGGAACCCCTGCCCCTTGCGGATGTACCTCCTGAAGCGCCCGCCTGGCTCTTCTACACCAGCGGGACGACGGGACAGCCCAAGGGCGCAACGCTCAGCCACCACAACCTGCGGGTGATGTCCTGGTGTTACTTCGCCGACGTGGACCAGGAGTCGCCGTGGACGGCCATCCTGCACGCGGCGCCGCTGAGCCACGGTTCGGGCCTGTACGCCCTCCCCCACGTCATGCAGGCAAGCTGCCAGGTCATTCCGGAGAGCGGCGGCTTCGACCCCGCCGAGATCTACGAACTGATCGGCGCCTGGCCGAACCTCGTCTTCTTCGCCGCGCCGACCATGGTGAAACGGCTGCTCGATCAACCCGCGGATGCGGACACCGCAAACCTGAAGACCATCCTGTACGGAGGCGGACCCATGTACACCGCGGATTCCGTGGCCGCCATCGAGCGGTTCGGCCCCAAGCTCGCCCAGCTCTACGGCCAGGGTGAGACGCCGATGACGATCACGGCGCTGCCGGCCCGGGTGCACGCCGAGACCGACCATCCCCGCTGGCTGGAGCGCCTTGCCTCGGTGGGTGTGCCCCAGAGCGCCGTTGAGGTACGTACGGCGGACGCGGACTCGGAGACCGTAGGCACCGGCGAAGTCGGCGAGGTCCTGGTGCGCGGGCAGACGGTGATGCGCGGCTACTGGCGCAATCCGGAGGCCACGGCGCAGGCCGTTCGCAACGGCTGGCTGCACACCGGCGACATGGGCTCTTTCGATGAAGAAGGCTTCCTCACGCTCAAGGACCGTGCAAAGGATGTCATCATCTCCGGAGGCAGCAACATCTATCCCCGGGAAGTGGAAGACGTGCTGCTGCAGCACGCCGGGGTCGCGGAAGCGGCGGTGATCGGCCGCACCGACCGCGAGTGGGGCGAAGCCGTGGTGGCCTACGTCGTCCCGCAATCGGGCGAGGCGGTCGATGCGGCAGCGCTCGACGGTTTCTGCATCGAAAACATCGCCCGGTTCAAGCGGCCCCGCATCTACCGGGTCATCGCCGAACTGCCGAAGAACAACTACGGAAAGGTCCTGAAACGGGTGCTGAGGGCCATGGAAAAAGACCATGACGCTTGACGAGATGGACTCTGCCGGTCACGCC
>CAZWZH010000203.1:0-41714 GCA_964638775.1 uncultured Pseudomonadales bacterium | reverse complement strand
GATTCTCGAACAGAACACTCTGTTTGGTGGTATGGTGTGCCATGCAAAAGCCCTCGGTGCGAGTAAGTGGTTGTTGGCAAACATCATTTTCGCACAACGACGGGCTTTTGTTTTATCTGTTCAGGAATAATCCGGGCTAGTAACAGACGACCGCTGGGAGAGAGCAGGTGTGCGGTGCGGGTATCCGGCACCTTTAAAGCACCCCTGCGCCCTCGAATCCCACTACAACGCGTCCGCTTGGCGTGCCGGATACCCGCACCGCATACCTGCTCTCGGTGCCCGATCGAAGCAAGCATTTGGCCCGTCCATTCCAAGGCAAAAAACGTTTCATCTGAGTCACCTGCACGTTCAGCGGGCCCGCATCGAGTTGAAGAACTCGGCGTTGGTCTTGGTGTCCTTGAGCTTGTCGATGAGGAACTCGATGGCCACCAGGTCGTCCATGTCGTGCAGGATCTTGCGCAGGATCCACACGCGTTGCAGTTCCTCTTCGCCCATCAGCAGTTCCTCCCTGCGGGTGCCGGAACGGCGAATGTTGATGGCCGGGTAGACGCGCTTTTCCGCGATCTTGCGCTCGAGGTGCAGTTCCTGGTTGCCGGTGCCCTTGAACTCCTCGTAGATGACTTCGTCCATCTTCGAGCCCGTGTCGATCAGCGAGGTGGCAACGATGGTGAGGCTGCCCCCTTCCTCGATGTTGCGCGCGGCGCCGAAGAAACGCTTGGGGCGCTCCAGGGCGTGCGCGTCGACACCGCCGGTCAGTACCTTGCCGGACGACGGAACGATGGTGTTGTAAGCCCGGGCGAGGCGCGTAATGGAATCGAGCAGGATGACCACGTCCCGCTGGTGCTCCACCAGGCGCTTGGCCTTCTCGATCACCATTTCAGCCACCTGCACGTGCCGTGTGGGCGGTTCGTCGAAGGTGCTCGCGACCACCTCGCCCCGAACCGAGCGCTGCATCTCGGTCACTTCCTCGGGCCGCTCGTCGATGAGCAGCACGATCAGCACCACTTCCGGGTCGTTGTAGGTGATGGACTGGGCGATGTTCTGCAGCACCAGGGTCTTGCCGGCTTTCGGGGGCGAGACGATCAGGCCGCGCTGGCCCCTGCCAATGGGCGCGATCAAGTCGATGATGCGGGCGGTGATGTCCTCTGTGCTGCCGTTGCCGCGCTCGAGATTGAGCCGCTGGTTCGGGAACAGGGGCGTCAGGTTCTCGAACAGCAGCTTGTGCTTCTTGTTGTTCGGCTCGCTGAAGTTGATCTCGTCGACCTTCAGCATGGCGAAATAGCGCTCGCCGTCCTTGGGCGGGCGGATCTTGCCGGCCAGGCTGTCGCCGGTTCTCAGGTTGAAGCGGCGGATCTGGCTCGGCGATACGTAGATGTCGTCGGGGCCCGCCAAGTAGGAGCTGTCGGCGGAACGAAGGAAGCCGAACCCGTCCTGCAGAATCTCCAGCGTGCCCTCGCCAAAGATGTCTTCCCCCGCCTTGGCGAGCTTGCGCACCATGGCCGCGATGACTTCCTGTTTGCGGGAACGGGCAAGGTTCTCCAGACCGTGCTCGCGAGCCAGATCAACCAGCTCGACCACCGGCTTGCTTTTGAGGTCTTTCAGGTACGTTGGCATGGCAACTGTTTGCTCGTGTTGGTGACGTTCGGCGCGAAACTACGCGGGAAACCGGTCCAGTCCGCACACCTTTCGGTGTTTTCTCCAGGGTCTACTGCCAAGGTCTGACTGGGGGGTAGTGAACTTGGATGCGGTTGGACGGAAGCGCTGTGTCCGCCTCCGATTTGCAAGTGTAGTGCTTTGATCGCTGCCGTCAAGCAGCCGCAGACGGTTTTCAGGCCCTCGTAAACGTCAGGTTGAGTTTCAGGGTACCCAGCATGATGCCCGGCTGGTGAAGGAAGTCGTTGTCCTCGGCATAGTCGAACCGCCCGATGCGGTCGAGCAGCGTATTCCAGGCGACGGTCTGTTCCAGGCGCGAGATGTGGGCGCCCGGACACACCCTCGGCCCCGCCGAAAACGTCAGGTGCCGGGTGCCGGCGCGCCGGTCGAGCCTGAGCGCCTGGGCGTCCTGCCACTCCTGCGGGTCGATATTGGCCGCCGCCCAGCGCAGGTGCAGGTACGAGCCCTTCGGTACGGGCACCCCCTGAAACACTTCATCCCGGCTGGTGACCCGGGTGGACAGGCCCTGGGTGGGCGAGCGCAGGCGCATGCCTTCCTCGGTGAACGAGCGAACCTTGCTCCTGTCCGCCTTGAGCGCATCCCAGACGCCTTCCCGCTCGATGAGCAACTGCACCTCTTCGGCCAGCGCGTACTGGGTGGTTTCCAGGCCGCCGATCACCATCGCATAGACGATGCCGTTGATCTCCCCGTTCCTGAGCTTGCGCTTGAGCGGCGAATACTCCACCTGGGTGAGGAAGGAGATCATGTCTTGTGCCGGGCGCTTGCGCTTCTCGTTGATCAGGTCGTCCGTGTACCGCTCGAATTCGTCGAGAACCTCGAACTGCTCCCTGATCTCCTCCTCGTTGAGCAGGTTGTTGTGCTTGCGGCCGTACACGAACGGCTTGACGGTGCCGTCGCCGAAGTGTTTCAGCAACTGGAGGTCGGCCAAGGGCCAACCGAGAACGTTTGCCATCACGGTATGCGGCAGCGGCTGGGCGAATTCGGAGACGAACTCCACCTCGCCCCGGTCAATCCAAAGGTCTACAAGTTCATTGGCGACCCGTTCCACCATCTCGCGGTTGCGCCCGGCTCCCGGGCCGACCCAGGGATCGGTGAGTTCCTGCCGGTGGGAACGCCACAATTCCGGATTCGGCCGCAGGCTCACCATGGACGCGACCAGCGTGCTGACGTTGGGGAGTTCGAACGGGTCGCCGCCCGCCTCGATGACACCCTTGAGCACCAGGCTGGTGACGACCGGAAAGCGCTCTTGGTCGCGAACCACCATGGCGATGTCTTCGTGCTTCGAGAGAATGAACGCATCGGTGCCCGGTTCGAAACCCTCGCCCGGAATCCGATGCACCGGCGCCTCGGCGTGCAGGATGTCGTAGGCCTCGTACCAGTATTCCTGGGCGCCGGGCGAGAACAGGTCGACATCGTCGAGATGCATGGGACAGCGCATCGGGCTCAGTTCATGATCGGGTCGCTTCGCCTCCACGGCCTTCCCTCTTTGGAACCAGTTTCAACATCCTATCCCGCTCGGCCGGATTGACGCAAAAGCCCGTTCGAAAAAGCTCAGTGGCGTGCGAAAGGCACCACCTCCGCGATATGAGAGGCGCCAAGCGCCAGCATGACCAGCCGGTCGAGCCCAAGCGCCACGCCCGCACAGTCGGGCAGCCCGTTGCGCATCGCAGCCAGCAGGCGCCGGTCCGGTTCCATTTCCTGCCTGCCCCGTTCCCGCCGGCGACGATTGTCCCGCCGCATGCGCTCGAGCAGTTCCTCTGCGTCCGTGAGTTCATGGTAGCCGTTGGCCAGCTCCAGGCCGTCGACAATCAGTTCGAACCGGGCGGCCACTCCGGAATCGTGGGGCCGCAACCGGGCAAGGGCCGCCTGCCCCGCCGGATAGTCGGTGATGAATGCGCGGCTTGCGCCGAGATTCTCCACGGCCTGGACAAATCGCAGGTCCGGCTCGGCCGCCTCGTCGCGCTGCGTGGCCAGGAGCTCCGCGTGGGTGAGACACCGATACGGTGCCGGCCCGAGAACGGAATCGATCAGCACGGCGACTTCCGCCATCAGGGCATTGTCATCGAACCCCAACCGGTACCACTCCACCAGCGTGAACTCCGTCAGGTGCGCTCGCCCCGACTCCCCCGCCCGATAGGCCGGGCCAATCTGGTAGATCGACGGCGCGCCCGCCGCCAGCAGCCGCTTCATGTAGTACTCGGGCGAGGTCTGCAGGAATTCCCCACCTGTGGTCGTCAGGCTCTCGATTTCGGTATCGGAAACCGAGGTTCGGCCCAGGGTCGGCGTCTGCACTTCGAGAACGCCGCGTTCCGCGAAAAAGGCGCGTATCAAGCCCAGTATTTCCGCCCGGGCGCGGAGCGCATCGACGGTGCACGTCGGTTCCCAGCCTGCCATCGGTCAGCGAACCGGGGGCGCCGGCCGGGTGAGCAGGAACACCGTCACGCCGCCGAGGATCACGCCCTGCAGGGCGAGCGCCCAGGCAGGTGCCTCAAGGAGAACCGAAAGGGCAAATATGAGCGCGATGGCAATCATTGCGGAGAGCTTGGCCTTTCCGGACACCGAACGGTGTTCGCGCCAGTCGCGAATGGGCGGGCCGAGTGTGGGGTGGTTGAGCAGCCAGTCGTGCAGCCGGCGCGAACCCCGGGAAAAGCAGTAGGCGGCCAAAATCAGAAAAGGCGTGGTCGGCAGCAGCGGAGCCACGATGCCAACGACCCCGATGCCGAGTGCCACGCCGCCGGCAATCACCCAAAGGCGCCGCGATGCAACCCCGCTCATCCGGCTAGCCCGAAAGTCGCACCGGGGGACGCGCAGCCGTAGCTACGCTGGAGGGTGCATAGGCAAGCGGCTTGGTGAAACAATCGGGCAAGCCACTCCGCTCTTGGCGGTGCGTCCCTCCCGGCATGCATGAGCCTGTACATCGGCCGCGGTTTCCCCGTTTTCCCGTTCGCCTGTAATACCTTAACCTGAGCGCGCGGAAATCGGCATGAGGAAGCACGATTGAACAATGCCTGAGCTGCCGGACCTTACCGTCTACATCGAACATCTGGACCGCCGCGTCGTCGGCGAGCGGCTTCTCGACATCCGCCTTGCGAGTCCGTTCGTCCTGCGTTCCGTATCGCCGGCGATCGAGGAGGTTCGCGGGGCGCGGGTCACCGGATTGCGGCGCCTCGCAAAACAGCTCGTCTTCGGACTCGAGCACGATCTGTTCGTGGTCGTTCATCTCATGATCTCGGGCAGGTTGCGGTGGTATGAAAAGGGCCGGGCGGTGCCGAAGCGCAGCGGGCTCGCCGCGTTTGACTTTTCCACCGGAACGCTGATCTTTACCGAAGCGAGCAAGAAGAAACGGGCCTCATTGCGACTCGTACGCGGCCACGAGGCGCTCGCAGACCTCGACCCCGGCGGCCTGGAAGTGCTGGACATCGATCCGGCAGCCTTCAGGGCCCGGCTGCGCGCCTCCAACCACACCCTCAAGCGCACGCTCACCGACCAGCGCATTTTCGCCGGCATCGGCAACGCGTACTCCGACGAGATTCTCCTGCATGCGGGGCTCTCCCCCTTCAAGCGTGCCCGGGATGTCGACGAAGAGGAAGCCGAACGGCTTTACGCTGCCTGCCGCCGGACATTGACCGAGTGGGTACGCATCCTGCGCGGCAAGGCGGGCGATGAGTTTCCCGACAAGGTGACGGCTTTCCACAACGAGATGGCGGCCCACGGAAAATTCCGGCAACCCTGCCCGGTGTGCGGGGCGCCGATCCAGCGCATCGTACATGCGGAGAACGAGAGCAACTATTGCGCCCGCTGCCAGACCGGCGGGCGAGTGCTTGCCGACCGTTCGCTCTCCCGATTGCTCCGGGACGCCTGGCCGAAGCGCATCGAGGATCTGGAAGGGGGTTAGGACGCTTTGATGCGCGTTCAGCGGTTCCGCCACAATACGTACTGCGCCGGCCTCAGCCCGTAACGGGGCAGTACACCGTCGTGCAGTCTCTCCGGTTCCGCGAGCCCTGAAACTCAAGGATGGTCCCTGGGGTTGCCACGGGCTGCTATAGTCGCCGCATGCAGGGTCGAATCAGGTAAAAGTCATGTTCTACGAACTTCGGCAATACAAGGTGCTCCCCGGCAAGATGGACGAGTGGGTGCCATACATGGAAGGGACGATCATCCCTTTTCAGGTAGCGAGAGGCATGGTCATTACCGGCAGTTTCCGCGGCGAAGAAGACGACTCGGTCTATGTGTGGATGCGCCGCTTCGAATCCGAGGCCGAACGCGAACGCCTGTACGCCGCCGTCTATGACAGCGACGAGTGGAAGAACGAGATCGGCCCGCGCGCAGCGGAACTGATCGACCGCGAATCGATCGGCGTGCAGCGCATCGTGCCAACGCCGCGATCCGTCGCTCAATAGAATGTCCGCGCCTGTCCCGCAGGGACACGGGCGCAACAAGGTGTCAGGCCATCGTGCGGCGCATTGCTATTGCGCGGCACCCGGCTCCCCGGGCCGATACCAGACCGGGGACGTCCAGGCCATTTCCACTGTGGATTCAGGAAGGCTGCCGTCGCTGCACAGGGCCGGCGCTTCCGTGCCCAGCCGTTCGCAGTCGTACGCGCTCCAGCGGCGTGTGGGCTCCTGGACCACGCGCAGGTAGTAATAGGACGACTCGGCGGTATCGAACTCATCGTCGCTCACCACCGTGCACAGCGTCTCGGCACCCGTTTCCCCATCCGCCGACCCGGCAATCGTGCGCACGGCGCTGTGCATCGCACCGTCTGCATCGACCCAGCCCTTGATCAACTCCAGGCGGTCGAGCGGCGCTGCGCTTGCGGCTGGGTCGCGGGCCGCAAACGCGACGAATTTCGGCTTGGCGCCGGCCGAGGGCGCATCGCCCAGGTCGCCGCCCATGGGCACGCCGCCCGCGTAGCCTTCGGCGACCAGGGACTCGTTGCCGCACAGCCCTTCCGGGTAGCCCCAGCCAGCGAAGAAACGTGGTGCGATGCGCGGGCCCGACGTGCCGAAGACTTCCCGCCGCTGCATGGCTTCGAATATCGCATCGCGCGAGTTTTCGACCGCCCAGACGCCCGCCAGACCGCCCGGATTGGCTTCCGGACCGCTGGTGAGGAAACCGGGCTGCAATCGCTCCAGGGGTGTGGCCTCGCCGCTTACCGCGCCGCGAAAATCGGATTCGCCCACTGCGCCGGGTGTCGCGGCATGGGTATCGGTGGAGGCGATGATGCCGAGCTTCACCGGATTCAAGCCCGTTTCCCGTTCCTCCCTGAGCCCTTCCACCAGCGCCGAACGAACGAAATCCGTTGCGTCCACGCAACCCGCACCCAGCATGCCGAACTCGCCTGCCGCATCACCGCATTCCCCGGTGACCAGGCTGCCCTGACCCATTACCAGTTCACCCTCCACGAGAGCGGTGTCGACATAGGTTTCCTCACGACCGATCACCCTGACCGCCTCGATGTCGCAGAGCTCGTCCGGCGCGCTCATCACCGACGTCAGGCCGTTGATGCACTCCGAAGCCCCCTTGTGCTGGAAGATCTCGACGATCGGCTCACGGTCCAGGCGAACGGATGCGTACGCGCGCCGGCTTTCGACGGACCCGTCGGTCCCCATGTAGGGCGCCATCCGCCCGTTGGCGAGGTTGGTGTTGTGCGGAATGGTCAGATAGCCGCAACCGTCGGCGGCCGGGCACACCTCATCCAGGCCGCGCCAGAGTTCGCTGTCGATAGGGGCGTCGACATAGGACACCGGCAGTTCCGGCACATTGCCGTTGCGAAAGATCACGTTGCGATGGTAGTTCGAGACCCCTGGCGTTCCGGTGTACTCGTAGCCGACGAAGCTGGTGAACGAGCACGCGGCCGTGCGGTCGTAGGCTGCCTCCGCGGCTTCGATCATGCGTTCCCAGGGCTCCCGCGCCGCCGCCAGGCACAGCGTTCCGTCCTCGCCACATACCTCCGGCACCCGCGCAGGCGTCTCCGTGGCGATCACCTGCCCGAGCATGATCATGCCTTGCCGCTCATCCTGGCGGTAGGCGGTACAGAAGGGGGTGTCGTACCCGGGGCTACCGGGCGTACGGCAGATGGCCCGTTCGCCCAGAAACTCGCCGTGGTCGGTAACCGCGAGAAAATCGAGGGGGCGGTCGATCGCGAACTTCCCAGCCGGATTGCCGCTCTCGTCCAACGGCCAGAAATCGATCGCTTCGCCCCGGGCAAAGCGGTGCGCATCTTCCGGCGTCGCACCGATGCTGTTGGCCGCCGCATCGAACGAGAAGCTGGTGTGCACGTGAAGATCGCCGAACAGCGGCTGGCGCAGGGGCGCATGGTGCAGGCAGGGTTCGCGGTCTTCGGTGTAACGCACCAGCCGCTCTCCCGCTGCGGACACATCGGCGGCCGACTCTTCCGGAGCCGATTGAAGCTCGGCCTCCGCACCGGAGGAAGCCTCACGCTCGCAGCCGCTGACGGCAACTACTGCAATGCACAGCAGTAGAGAGAAGCGATTGGATCGGATCATGCGGGCACCTCGCGGGGGAAGCGCACCCTACCACATGTAATGCGGCGGCCGATCACTGCACGAAACACCGGCCAACCAAAACAATGGCTGCGGCCAGGGGCGTGGCCGCGGCCACCCGAAGGGCGCGCTCGGAACCGCGCGTCGCATCTGTACGCTTGCGAACGCGCGACCCCGAATTGTCAGTTGGTTCTAGTGGGAAAGCCGCCGTGCGTCGGGGTTGCGAATGATGTAGGGGTACTCGCGATCGTCATGGACGCCTCCGACGAGGCGATAGTCGATGCTGACCCGGTCGATTGCAGGATCATAGGTATCGGGATCGAATTTCACTTCGATACGCGTGTGGAAGTGACTACCTTTCGGGCTCAGGGTCATGCGGTCCGGATTCCTGTTGTCCCCTCGCACTTCATTCACATACCGCTTCGCCGCGCCCTTTTCACGGGCGTGTACCAGTACGGACTGAGTTCCTCCTCGATATTCAATCGGACTTGGCCGTCTTCGCCCCTGGACAAGCGATACGCGGTGGATTCGACCGCGCCGCGGACTTCCCCGTCCACTATTGCCGTATCCGGCCGCAGCGGGTTCATGCAGCCGGCGTAAACACATTCGAGTGTCGCGCGTTGTGCCATCGCGGAAACCGTTGCCAGCATGCGGTAGTTCAGGCGTTCGCTACCGCGCTCCCCCTCCGTGCAGAAATCGCGCAGGCCCTGTACCACCACATCCGGGTCCTGCGGCAGACTGTGTTCGCTGTCGATGAAGTAATGCACGAAGGCGCGGCCCGCCCCGAGCCTGTTCCGCTGCTCCCTGTAACGCCGATGGTCGCCGTCGATGTAATCCCTGCACCCCCTCGCCAAGCCCGAGTCGTCCGTTCCCGCCCGTTCGCTCTCGCGGAGGTGGTTACGCACGTTCGTATCCATCTCCCTGACCTGTGAATCAGAGAGCGGCACCTCGCCGGCATTGGCCGACCCGACCCTGTTGGGAGCGGGAAACGGAATTCCCAGGTTTCTCAACACGGCAATCGCCCCGTCGCTCGGCGCATCGTTCCATTCGAGGGGCATGATGTCCGGTGAGGGAATCTCGCCCAAAACCTTCCCCAGGGCCTGGACCAACTCCGCGTAGCAACCGGCCCTGTGCCGCGTCTCGTGGTCGTGAATCCCCTTGCCGTCAAGCTTCCTTTCCCACTCGGGGGAACTCGGAAAGTCGTACGCATACCAGGTCGCACCCTCACCGACCTCCCGAAGAAGGCTATCGGCCGAAGCAAGCCGGGCCTTGATCGCCCGCGCCTGGTTCGCGCCGCCGGGCGCGAGCAGAAATCGCCAGGCACATCCGTTCAACTCGGCTTGATTGTCGGGATTGGGTTGAATCCCAGCGTTTTGATACGCCATTGTGAGCGCATCGAATATCTCGGAGACGCTGTCCTGCAGTTGCCTCGGTGTCAGAGGACCGGCCAGCCGGGCGAGGTCCTGTTCCACCCAGTTGTACGCAGCGCCCAGTTTCGCCACGAGTTGTGCCGGAATGCAATCGCGCGTCACCTCAGCGAGCAAAGCGGCTTTCTTTGTGCCGTCAAAATCGCCAAGAAGATTGAGTGACTCGACCGCGGCGCGGGCCGCACGCCTTTCGGCGACGAAGCGTTGCGCCTCCTTTTCGGCGAGCGCCATCAGCTCCGACCTGCTGTCGAGCCGGTCTGCGGGGAAGCTCCTGTCGGCAACCGCCGACCTGAGTCGCACGCAGAGTTTCCGGGCCGCCGCGTCCGTGAGGTCGCCCGGGCCAATGTGCAGCGAGGGCCGCTGCCGGGCCAACACGGAAGAAAGGGCTTTGTGGGCGATGGACCCCGGCGTCAGCGACATCGCCCGCATAGCCCTGTCTCGAGCCGGATAGTAATTGGTTTTCAGTTCGTTACGGATGACATGCGTCACGATGCCCTGGATTTCCTCCGGGGTGACCACGTGTCTTCCGTCCCGGCTTCTCGCAACGATCTCGTCGTGAACCTTTGGTGCGATCGCGCGCTGGTCGACAAGTTTCTAGACGCCATTGATCAACTGAAAGGGCGGCGAACTCCCGGCCACGCGGTGGATGCAATCCGCTAGCATCGCATTCTCCTCGGGCGTTTCTCCGGAATAGGCCGCGGCAGCCGCTAACCGACCGGCCCATCTTCGATTGGTTTCGGCGGTGCATGCCCGCAGCAAGTTCGCTTCCTCAACCACTTGCGCGACCGTGCGGACACGCAACGGCTTGCCTTTGGAAAGGTTCTCCCCAAAGCCGGTCAACGCGAAGGTACGGCGCGTCAGTTCCGTACCGTATCGCCGGCAAAGCGCATCGACGAACCGGCGGGCGACCACGTCGTTTTCGGCCGTGCGAAACCGTGCGAACCATCGCGCAACCCGCCCGGTCCGGGCGGTCAGGCCCGATCGATTCGATGTGATGGCCAGCGTCGCGTTGCCACCCACTCCATCGGCGGCGACCAGAAAATCTTGCAATTCGAACATCGAATATTCACCCGAGCGGCTGGCATCGAGGCGTGGCGCCCCTGACCTCCCATTCGCGGCGAACAAGTACCTGCTAAACGGTTCGGCAACGAGTGCCCCAAAAAGTTCAATCGCTGCCCCTGGCCGGACTCCGGTATTCGCATCGAGACCCTTGCCGTCCTTCGGGTGGCGTGTGGTATCGTCAGCCGCTTCCGCGGGACAGCTCGAATCGGCGAGCAGCCCGAACGAACGACCGTCGGTCCCGGCCGCACCAGTCTATGAGCGAACACAATCGGCACGCCAATCCGTCCGTTACCCTCGGCATCGAGGAGGAATTCTTCCTCATCGATCCCGACACCCGCGACCTGCTGCACGACCCGGATCCCCGCATTTTCGAAGCCGGCGCCGCGAGCTCCGGGCCGCACGGAGTGGTGCACGAATTCCTGCGCTCACAGATCGAAACCAACACCGAAGTCTGCGCTTCCGTTACAGACCTGCGCGAGGCGCTGAAGACGACGCGGCGGCTGGTAGTCGGCGCGGCCCAAACCTACGGCGCCGAAGTCATGGCCGCTTCCACCCACCCGTTCGCCGCCTGGGAATCGCAGTTGCCGACGGCGAATCAACGCTACGAGGACTTTGCCGTCATCTACCAGGAAACCGTGCGGCGGCTGGTGGTGAACGGCATGCACGTGCACGCCGGATTCGGCGATGCCGACAGCCGGGTGCGCGTCATGACGGCGCTGCGCCGCTATCTGCCGCTTCTGAATGCGTTGTCGGGGTCTTCACCCTTCAACGATGGCCGGGAGTCCGGTTTCAAGTGCGGCCGGCTGAATCTCTTCGAAGCCCTGCCGCGCACCAGCATTCCGGGTCCACTGTACTCCCGTGCCGAGTTTGATGCCCTGATCGCCGAATACCAGCGCCTGGCCTTCATCGGCGACAGCAGCGAAATCTGGTGGGATATCCGCCCGTCGAACAAGTACCCGACGGTGGAACTGCGCATCTGCGATGTGTGCCCGCGCATGGAGGATGCGCTGTGCATCGCGGCCATCTATGCCTGCCTCGTTCACATGCTGCTGCGCCAGCACCATGCGAACGAACTGCCCCCCGAGCCCCCGACCGAGATCATCGTCGAGAACAAGTGGCTCGCCCAGCGCTACGGCATGCTGGCCTTCCTGGGCGACACCCGCCGTGGCGGGCGTGTCGACATCGCCGAAGAAATCGAAGCGCTGGTGGAGGAACTCACCGAAGACGCGCGCGCCCTCGGCTGCGAAAACGAGCTTCGCCACAGCCTCACCATCGTCAGGGAAGGCGCGAACGCCGACGAGCAGATCGACCTGTACCGCCTGCGCCGCCTGGAAGGCGCTACCGAACGGGAAGCGCTGCACGCCGTCGTCGACCTGGTGGTCGAACAGACCGGGAAGGGCCTGAACGCCTGAATCGGATCCGCGCGCCCGGGAAAACGGCGAACCCCGTGCCCGGACGGAGCCCCCAGTGCTGACCGTCTGTACCGGCAAGCCTTGCCTCTCACTCCCAAGCGAACCCGGTTTAATTTTCGATTGGCCTACAGAGACCGGCAACGCAGCCCACCTTCGCAGCGGCGCACTACTCAATCGCAACGGGCCTTTCCAGTGTCTCGATCAAGTGCTTGGCGTGCGACGAGAATTTCCGGACCCTGGAGGGATCGATACTCTTGAGTAGTGCAAAGGCATGACGCCCCTTGTCGTAAGCTCCTTTCTTTGGACACCGGCGTGTTGCTTCCCTGAGGCCCCTCAACACGTCTTGTTTTGGTATCGCTTCGATATTTCGATCACCTGGCAAGACGTTGTCGTTGAACTTAGGCCCGAAGTAACTCGACAGACTCTCCTTGTCGGCGAGGAACCATGATTCCATGCACTCGACCATCAAGTGCGCGCTGTCTGCAGGCGCGTCCTCTGGCCTGGTCCAATTGTCCTGCTTTTTCAGGTGCCGCCAGGCACTTTCTCCCGAAGCGACCGGTCCTTCGCTGTCGACCAGCAAAAGTGGGATACGGTCCTTGGCGGGGTTGGCAACCGCATGGCGAAAATCATCGAACGCGCTTTGGCGAGCACCGCACGAGACGATTTTCGGCAAACGGCCCTTCAGCCCCGCCCTTTCCAGGAATCCGGCAAACCCTTGCCGGCATTCCGACCGCGACGCCTTGCCCTTGCCGCCGCCTTCCACATACAAGACTCTGGCCGTCACCAGCGGTTACCTCCCAACTCGCCTCTGGTCCACAGTTCGCCAAGGCTGTATCTGTCGAGCCAATGCGCGAGTTCGTCCGCGTCGAGGCGTTGCAGCCAAGTCTGTCCTTCTTGCTTCTCGCACACGACGACTCGGTCAGGGCTATCTGAGAGCTTGTCTACCAACACGTCCGAGTGCGTGGTAACGATTAGCTGGCATCTGGTGGACGCTTCCTGCAAAAGTTCAGCCAGACTCGGGATCAGATCGGGATGAAGTCCAAGTTCGGGTTCTTCCAGGCAAACCAGAGGAGGAGGATTCGGGTGACAGAGAATCGCAAGTAGACAGATGTACCTGAGGGTACCGTCCGACAAGCGTGTGGCGGGAATCGTTATGTCGCCCTCTCGGAGAAAAAGTTGCACGGTCCCGCCTTCAACGCTCACGTCGACTGCGTCGATACCGTCGTAGAGGCGCCGCAGCTCTTCGCGGATACGATCGCTTGTCGTCGGATGTCGGCTCTTCAGCCGATTCAGTACCAATCCGAGGTTTTCACATCCTTCCATCAATTCATCGTTTGGAAAATCCGCCTTGCAGGGTTCGCGCAGCCGCGAACGCCGTCCGAATGACCAGTCGCGGTAGAGGCGAATACGCTGGAATTGTCTTCCAATGTACGTGATTTCGCGGTAATCCGGTCCCTTTACGATGGAAAACACGGATTGATCGGGTTCAGCGGGCTGCACCTTCATGGTGAGCATGCCATCGCGGTCGTCCCGAGTCTGCAACTGCACGTTGCTCGGTCTCGAGACGAAGTAAGGCATCGGGTCGGGGTTCTGCTCGGAAGGCTCCGCACACAGACTCTCCGTATGCACGCGAAACCGTTGATCCACCTCACAAAAGCGCAATTCGTAACGCGAAAGGCCGTCGCCCTCGTTCGAAACGACGGATTCGACTTCTGCAAACTTTTCGGGCCGTTCGCCGCGCCATACCCAGTTGCCCACACCTCCGCCTTCGCGGATTGGTTTTTGCAGGTCCTTCGGCGCCGCCCGCAACAGCCCTATTGCCTCGATGAGATTCGACTTGCCGGAACCGTTCGGGCCGATGAGCACATTCAGCGGCATGAGTTCCAGGTCCTGCCCGCCCGGGCCGAAAGAGAGCACGTTCTTCAGTTTGATCTGGTGCATGAACATTCGTTGTCTCCGCCTGGCTCCCGGCTATCCGCGTTTCAATTCGGCCGAACGAAGCGGGCCTCCGGTCATCGCATGCTGCAAGCCGGAATCTCTCGGACTCGCACCGAGCATGCCGGTTCCTAAGTATGACGGCTTCGATAGACCGTCGCACGGCCGGAGCGGCCGGCGAGCGGCGAACCCGATCGAAATCCCTGTACAGCCGTCAGTTTGCGCCGATGGCGGCGTTGACCCGGGGCATGACCTCCTCCGCCAGGAGCGACATGGAGCGCTTCATCCGTTCCTTGTCGGTCCAGTCCTGGCCGGTGAGCATCAGCGTGCCGAAGTGGCCGACCTCGTCGCGCAAGGCCAGTATCTTTTCGGCAACGGTCTCCGGGCTGCCGTAGATCGTGAAGTTGTCCCGCAATGCCTCGTGCCTGAGCGCCTCCGGATCGTCGCCCTGGTTGACGACGAAGGGGCCCTTCATGCCGCCCCGGTCGAAGAGGTTGAAGAGGTAGCTGAAGTACCAGTCGGTGCTATCTTCTGCCGTTTTGACGAAGGCCTCGGCCGCCTTGTCGGTCTCGTCCACATGGATGTTGCGGGCGACGTGCCAGATCTCCGGGTCGGTGGCGTGACCGGACGCCTCCGCCGCCTCGGCATAGACCTGCCAGTGCGACTTGACCGACCAGGTGCCGATGAAATTCGCCGAGATCGGGATATAGCCCCGGGAGCCCGCGAACCGGATCGACCCCGAAAATGGGCTCATCGCCGAAATGGCGATCGGCGGATAGGGTTTCTGATAGGGCTTGGCCATGTAACCGAGCCCCTTTTCCTCGTCGATCCAGTCCTTCAGCGAGAACTGCCAGTGTTCGCCGCTGTACTCGTAGGGCGGATCCGAGGTCCAGATGTCGACCATGATGTCGATGGCCTCGACCATCATGGCGTTGCGGTCCGCCTCCATCAGCCCGAAGAGCTCGAAGTCGGGCGCCAGGCCACCGGGGCCGAGCCCCGCGATGTAGCGCCCCTTGGCCAGGTGATCGAACATGGCGATATGGCCCGCCGTGACCGCCGGGTGGTATTGCGGCAGGCAGATAACGCCCGTGCCGCAAACGATCTGTTCGGTTTGCGGCAGCACGTGGGAGAGGAAGAGCAACGGCGAGGTGATCTGTTCCGACTTCGAGCCGTGGTGCTCGCCCACCCAGGCTTCGGAAAACCCGAGCCGGTCGGCATGGACGATCGCTTCGATGTCTTCCATGAGGGTCTGGTGATAGTCCCTCTCGTGATTGTGGATCGGCATGATGAACAGGCCAAGTTTCATTTCCCTCCTCCTCTCTCTGCTCCGCGGCGCCATGCACGCAAGTCGCTGCCCTGCCCATCACAGGACGGCTCGATGCATCATATCCCAACCCGCACTGCAATTTGCCGCAATCCTCCCGATGTCATCCGCTCGGGCAGGCACCAGATACCGCGCGACCGACGATTCACCGGCCGGTTTGGCGGCCGGAAGCGTCGTTGGTACCCTGTCACGAATCCCCGGAGCCGGTCGTGGAACACTGCCTGACACCCTCGCAATTGCTCGCGCTCACCATTGAGCCCAACTGGGCGAGGGACGACCCCGACAGGCGCTGCCTGCTCGCTGTTCGATTGGAATCCCAATCCCACCTGGATCAGGATGAGACAGCCCGGTTGAGTGCATGGCTCGCACAACAGCCGATTCCGGTCATTGGTGTCGGCGAGGACGGAGCATCGAGCCTGGTCCGTGCAGTGGACGTGGTCGTGGATACGGCTTCCGAACTGGAACTTCTGAAGGGACAGATCGAAAAATGTCCCCGCGCCTGTGCCGTGCTGGTTCAGGTACTGCGCGTTACCGGTGAACTGGATCCGCTCGCTGGCCTGGCGATGGAGTCGATGGCTTACGCCGCGCTGCAGGGAGGCGCCGAGTTTGCCCGCTGGCTCGAAGGGCGAGGGCCCATGCAGTCCAAATCCGGGTCCACGGAAGATGTCGTGCTGCTCGATCGAAGCGGGGACAACCTGAGCGTCGTGCTCAACCGCCCCGAGAACCGCAACGCCCTCTCCGCCCCGATGCGGGATGCGCTCACCAACGCATTCCGGCTGGCCATCCAGGACAGCTCGATTGCGCGCATCGACGTTTCAGCCAGGGGTCCATGCTTCAGCGCCGGGGGCGACCTGAGCGAATTCGGCACCATGACCGACCTCGCGCGGGCGCACAGCGTGCGCATGACGCACATGCCGGCCCGCTACCTGGCCGCCTGCCGCGAGCGCTGCACCTTCCAACTGCACGGCCCCTGCATCGGGGCCGGCATCGAACTGCCGGCCTTCGCGGCGCGTCTGGTGGCGAAACCGGACACGACTTTCCGGTTGCCGGAGGTGAGCATGGGGCTCATCCCAGGCGCCGGCGGATGCGTCAGCATTCCCCGCCGCATCGGCCGGCAACAGGCTGCCCGGATGGCGATCCTCGGAGAGACGGTGACTGCGGAACAGGCGCTCGGTTGGGGATTGATCGATGAGATCGCGGAGTGACAGACCCGCAATCAACCCGGCCCGCGGCGGCGTGGCTGTTGTCCCGCACCTCCGATTCGGCCGGGAATCGGCAGGTGGGAGATGCCGTTTGCAATGACATTCTCCCGCGGTTTCCCGGTGTCCGGTCGAGGGCCGCGCCGATAGGTGACTCGTCCGGCCTGGATGGTCGTCGAGACACAGGCGCCAAGCAGTAGCGTACGTGCCTTCCGCCATGGCCGATCGAGCAGGCAGAGATCGGCGGCGGCGCCAACCGCGATGCGGCGTTGTCTGCCCGGCTCTTCGAGGGAGCCGAGGTACAGCGCCAGCGCCTGCTCAGGGGAAAGCGCTTCCCGCGCGCCAAGCGATCGACCGGAAGCGGTTCGCCTCTCGAGCGCGGCTCTCATTGCCCGCCACGGGTCCGCATGGCCGAACGGCGCATCACTGCCGCCTGCAAGCGGAATACCCCGATCCAGGAATGCATGGCACCTGTACAACCAGGCGTGTTCTTCGACCGGCATGTCGCGCAGGTAAGCATCGCCCCGCTCCGCGACGAAATGGGGCTGGGTCACCACCAGCAGCTCCAATTCCCGTATCTGGTCGAGCAGCACCGGCGGCGTGACCGACGCGTGTTCGATCCGGTCGCCGTGCCGCGTGCCCGCATCCCGAAACGCCGCCAGGGCGTAGACCAGTTCCGTTTCGGTGACGCAGTGCATCGCCACTTCGCGCCCCCTGGCATGGCTGTCTTCAATCAACCCGCACAGACCGTCGAAGTCCGGGAGGGACGAATCGTGCAGGTGGACCTTTGTCGGTCCTGCCAGCGCATGGCGCATCGCCGGCTTCCCGCCAACCAGGATCCGCTGAAGAAGGCTGCCTGACGATCGGAGCCGGTCGAATCCTGCGGCGTCGGTCGTGTCGTTGCCCGGGGTCAGGTCGGTAACGCCGGTCACCCCGAAAGAGGCGAGCCGGCGGCTGGCAGCAGCGATCTGTGGAGTCGCGCCACCCCACAACCCCCGCAGCGCATCGTCCTGATCGAAAATTCGCCCTCGTTCGCCCTCCGGCAGCACCTCACCAGCGCAATCGCGCGCAAGACGGTCGAGGCCGGCGCTGTTGACCACCCACAGGCGTCCGCTGCGATGCTGAACGCGCACCGGTACATCGGGGCAGGCCGCATCGAGCTGGAATCGGTCGATGTCCCCGGCAACGCATTCGTGATAGCCGATGCCCCGGATCCAGCCGTGGGAATTCGGAGCTGCATTCGCCAGCGCCTCCATCAACTCCTCTCGCGAGTTCACCCGCGGAGGTCCGCAGGCAACGGAGTCGAGAGCGGCGGCATAGGCCATCATGTGGATGTGGTGATCGTTGAGGCCCGGGAGCACTGCCGCGCCCCCCTGATCGAGAGCTTCTTCTCCCGGCCGGCGGGCGAGCTGTCCGATGGCCGCGACTCTTCCGTTTTCGATACGCAGGTCGGCAACGCCCACCGCGTAGATTTCCGCGTTTGCAATCAGCATGGGACGCCCGGTTTCCGGAGGGTCATGCGAACCAGGGCTTGATTTCCCGGCGCAGCAGCTTGCCCGTCTCGTTGTACGGTAGTTCATCGACGAACCGGACGGCTTCCGGGACACGGGAAGAGCGCAGCCGGCTTCGCACCAGTTCGCACAGTTCCTCCGCACCGGCCGATGCCCCGCGCTTGAGCACCACCGCAACGCCCACGGCCTCCCCCCACTGCTCTGAAGCCACGGCGACCGCCGCCGCATCGGCCACCGCATCGTGACCGAGCAGCACGTCTTCCACTTCGGCAGGCGAGATGTTCTCGCCGCCGCGCACAATCACGTCGTCGGCCCGTCCGGACAGGAACAGGTAACCTTCCGTGTCGAGATGGCCCGTATCCCGTGTGGGAAACCAGCCGTCCGCATCCATGACGCTGCGTTCACGATACTCGCCGGAAACCTGGGGGCCGCGCACATGTACCTCACCGGGCTCCCCCGGCGCCAGCGGCCGGTTGTCGACGCCCCGAATCTCGATCTCGACCGACGGCAGCGCCTGGCCGACGGAACCCAGGCGGGCGCGGACATCCGTGTCGTCGCTTGCGAGGGCCCGGCGGTGGTCCTCCGGTCCGAGCAACGTGATGGTTGAACTCGTCTCGGTAAGCCCGTACGCGTTCGTGAAGTCGACGCCGGGAAACAGGTCGAGTGCCCGCTCGATGACGTTCACCGGCATCCTGCCGCCGCCATAGGCGATGGCCCTGAGCGAGCCGAGGTCCGGTTGCCGTTCGCCTGCCTTGAGTTCTTCCACGATGCGCGCCAGCATGGTGGGCACCACGAAGGCGCTGGTAACGGCCTCCCGTTCCACGAGATCGAGCCAGGCACCCGCATCGAAGTTGGCAAGCTGAACAATGCGGCGGCCCGCATAGACACCGCTCAACAGGGCTGAAATGCCCGCGATGTGATACGGCGGCACGGAAACCAGCGCCGCCTCGTCCTCCTCGGCCGATGCGAACTCGACGCTGCCGAGGATGTAGGACATCAGGTGTTCATGACGCAGGATCGCGGCCTTCGGCGGCCCTGTGGTGCCGCTGGTGAAGAGTTGCACGGCAACGCCCGGATCGTCGGGCCAAACAGCCTCCGGATCGCCCTCGGAGATTGCCTCGTCCAGGAACGTCCCGCTCGCAGCCGCCGTAGCGACGGCCGGGTGTTTTCCATGGGCCGAGCAACCGTCCTCATCGGCAATCAGATAGAGGGGTTCCAAACGGGCAATCAACGCTTCGACGCGATCGTCGGGCAAGCGATAGTTGAGTGGGGCGTAGGGAACCCCTGCCATCGCGGCTCCGAAAAGCGCAACCGGCGTGGAGGGGCTGCTTACGTCCAGAACAGAGACGAAACCGCATCCCGAACCCCGTATCCGCTGCGCGGCGCCGCACGCCGCCGCAAGGAGATCGGCCGCGGAGTAGTGCCGGCCATCGCAGGTGAGCGCACGCCGCCCGAATCCGGCCTCCGCGGCCATCTGCAGGAGCATGGCGATGTTCATGTCGGTGACCCGTCAATCGGACGAGGGAAGTTTCTTCGCCTCCTTGATGGCCAACGCTTCTCCGCCTGCCGCCAGCGAGCCCTGTCCGGGCTTGATGCACAGCACTTCCAGGGACTCGTCCGCATTGACGTAGCGCTTGCCGACCTGACAGCCGTCCATCTGGTCCGCGGCGGCTTCCGCCTCGCTTCCCGTCTCGCCGGGCGCGGCCATCGGCGCACCGCCACAGGTCAGGCCGATGTCCCCGGCGCCCTTGACGATCATCACTTCTGCCGAACAGACGGCGCTCTTGAGCCTGAGTCCCGGTTTCAACGCTGTCATGATTATTGCTCCCCGCAGTATCCGTAAACACCAAAGACTAACCCAATCCCGCCCTGTTTCGCATGGGAGAAAGTCACCGAACGGACTCCGCGCTCCCGCCGGAAGCGGGTTGTAGGCCGCAGAGCTAGTCTTTCCTCGCCGCGATCCCCGCTACGAACGGCGACACCATTGTTGAATTCGGATGATCCGGACCGCGCACGCAGCGGTTGGTCATGGTGCCAAGGCCCTCGATGGTGGTCACCACCTCGTCGCCGTCACGCAGGAAGAGGCCCTGGACGGCGCCGACGCCGCTCGGCGTGCCTGTGAAGATCATGTCTCCGGTCTGCAACGTCATGAGGTGGGACAGGTAGGACACGAGGGCCGGCACGTCGAAGATGAGATCGCCGGTCGTGTCGTCCTGGCGCACTTCGCCGTTCACCATCGTTGTCAATCGCAGGGCGGCCGGATTCTCGAGCGCGTCCGGGGAGACGACCATCGGACCGATGGGCGCGAACGTGTCGAACGACTTGCCGAGGTTGAACTGGGGCGGCGAGGATGCGAACTGTACCGCGCGGTCGGACACATCCTGGCCGACGCACAGGCCCGCCACATGCCGCCAGCCATCCTCCGCGGCCACGTCCTTGGCCGGCTCGCCGATGACGGCGACCAGCTCGCCTTCGTAGTCGACGTAGTCGCTGCGCAGGACGATATCCGCCGTCGGTCCCGTTATGGACGACGCAAACTTGGCAAACACCATCGGCACATCCGGAATCGTCATGTCGGCCTCTTCCGCGTGCCTGCGGTAGTTCAGGCCGATACCGAAACACTGGGGAGGACGCGGTACAGGCGCCAACAGGTTCGCTCCCGCAAGGGTGCCGGTGGGCGTCCTGCCGGCCAGTTCGGCGTTCAGCTCGGCCAGTTGCGCCCGGGACGCCAGCGCCTGCATCGGGTCTGAGCCGACGGCTCCGCCGCTGGTCTCCTGCAAATCGTAATAGTGCTCATCCGAGGCCAGTGCGGCACGGCCGTCGACATTGACCAATCTGAATCCCATCGCTTTTCTCCGGTGGTTTGAGTCGTCACTATTGCTAAGAGGCATCGATGCGGCAACCGGCCCGGTACCACCGCCGCATGCACAGCGGCACATCATCCCCGTCAATCCAGCGGTACTCAAGGCCCGCCGGGGAAACCCCGGCCCGCCGCCGCCAGGGCGTCGTAGCGGAACAGGCTGTCCGTCACACGTCCCGCCGCCCGGCCTGCTGCGCGGTTGCGCAACCACGCCTTCAACCCGCGCGCGTGGAAGAGCCGTGCATTGCGCCGCGAACCGTTCTGCACACCCGCCGTACGCGCGCGCCGCAGGTCTTCGTAGCGTTTCAGCCCAGCGGTAATCGCATGGCCGGCGCTCAGGCACCCGGTGAGCACCGCTGCATCCTCGATCGCCATTGCCGCCCCCTGCGCCATGAACGGCAGGGTGGGATGGCAGGCGTCACCCAGCAGCGTCACGGCCCCTTCTCCCCACCGCGCCATGGGCGGCCGGTCGTGCAGCGCCCACTTGTAGAGCGAGTCGCGGTCCATGTTGTCAATGAGAGTCTGGATGTGTTCGTTCCAGCCCGCGAAATCGCCCTTCAGTTCCGCATGCTCGCCGCGCTCGGTCCACGACTCCACTTCCCAGCCGTCCTTTTCGACAACGCACACGCAGTTGAGCAGCGTTCCCCTGCGCAAGTAGTAGCAGACAAAGTGCCTCCCCGGGCCCCACCACACCGTCGCAACGGGATGAAGCATGCCCCGCGGCAGGCGGTCTGCGGGCACCAGGGCACGCCATGCCAGGTTGCCCGTAAATGTGGGCGACTCCCGGCCGAACAGTCCGGCGCGCACCGTGGAATGAATGCCGTCCGCCCCGATCAGCGCATCGCCTTCCTCCAATCGGCCGTTCGAGGTGATGCGAACGCCGCTCGCATCCTGGGAGAAGCCATCCACCCTGAAAGCCGCGCGCAACTCGATCGCCTCGTCCTGCCGTGCCGCCTCGATCAGCAGCCGTAGCAGGTCGCCGCGATGGATGTGGTAGTACGGAGCCCCATAGCGCTCGCGCACGTTCTCGCCGAGCGTTGATGAAGCGATCAGCCTTCCCGTATCCCAGGCCCTGAACTCGGTTCCTTCCGGCAGAAAGGAACACTTCTCCAGTGCCGGGGCCAGACCTAGATGGTGCAGCACCCGCGAGCAGTTCGGGCTCAACTGGATGCCGGCGCCGATTTCACCGAATTCAGGCGCCTTTTCGAACACGACCGCCTCGAAACCGGCCCTGGACAGGCACAGGGCTGCGGTAAGGCCACCGATACCGCCCCCGGCTATCAGGATTTTTTCTCTGGCCACTTTCTGTACAACCCTGTTTCCGTGCCAGTTGCACGATCACGCTAAACACCCGGGCCATTACACCGACGTCGAGGACTCGGCTCTGCCGATTCCCGGGTTGCGTTGATACATGAAGCGTGCATCATTTTCGCGGCCGAAAACAGACAGGAAGGTGCAAATGAAAGTCGGCGCCCTCCGAAAACACCAGGACGCCGTCGGCGACCCGGCAGGCTGACACCGCAGGGCTGCACGCCAGCCCTGAATGATTGCGCGTCGAGGTCGCGAAAACGATAATCGCGGGCCTGGGGGGCAGGATCGAACGGTGAACAACCGTTGGACACGTTAGCGGTCAAGAAACGCATCCGCGATTTCGATCAATCGCTGGCCGAGCGGTTCTGGCAGGGCGACGATGTCGAGAGTCTCATGCACGAACGGGCCTCGTTCATGGACGAGTGCCTCACGGAAATCTGGCGGGCGGTTTTCGGAGACACCCCCAACCTGGCCCTGCTCGCGGTCGGCGGCTACGGCCGCGCCGAACTCCACCCCCATTCCGACCTCGACCTGCTCATACTGGTGCGTTCGCATCGGCGTGCGGGCGATGCGGTCGCCGAATTCGTTCGCCATCTGTGGGACCTCGGGCAAACGGTCGGCCACAGCGTGAGAACCCCCAGGGAGTGCCGCTCCGCCGGCAGGGACGACCTGACCATAATCACGGCCCTCTACGACCGCCGGCACATCACGGGTTCCGAAGCGCTGACCGACAAGCTCGACGATATCCTCACCGGCAAACCCGTCTGGAGCAGCAGGGACTACTTCCGGGCCAAGGTGGACGAACTGCACGCGCGCCACGAACGGCAGAGCGATGTGGAATACAGCCTGGAACCAAACATCAAGACATCGCCCGGCGGGCTGCGCGACCTGCAGACCCTGGGCTGGCTGAGCAAGCGCCAGTTCGGCACCGCGAACCCGCACGACCATCACCGGTTGGGGCTCATTTCCGGGCGTGACCGGGACTGGTTCGTCGAGCGGATCAAGTTCCTCTGGCGGGTCCGGTTCGGTCTGCACCTGCTCGCCGGACGGGAGGAAGACCGGCTGCTGTTCGACTACCAGCGTGACCTCGCCGCCAGGCTCGGGTACGAAGACACGGAAACGCGGCCGGGGGTCGAGCTTTTCATGCACGCCTACTATCGCCGCGTGCTGGAACTGCGGCAGATCTGCGAGATCCTGCTGCAGCATTTCGAGACGATCACGTTTCTCGACGATCCCGAACCCGTTGTCGAGCCGATCAACGAACGGTTCCAGCTCCGCCGAGGTTACATCGAGGCGGTGCATGAGAACGTTTTCGCCGAGAACCCGTCCGCGCTCCTGGAAGTGTTCGTGATCATGGCCGGCCGCGACGACAACGTGGCAGTGGGTGCGCAGACCATCGGCTGGCTGCGCAACTGCCTGCGGCTGATCGACGACGATTTCCGCAACGATCCCGAAAACACGCGCCTGTTCATGGAGTTGCTCCGGGCCCCGCATACACTGGTCACCCAGTTGGGCCGCATGCGGCGCTATGGCGTACTCGGGCGCTACATCCCGGAGTTCGGCCGGGTTATCGGCCAGATGCAGCACGACCTGTTCCACATCTACACGGTCGATGCGCACACCATGATGGTGATCCGCTTCATGCAGCGGTTCACCCTGGCGGAATCGGCGAAGGAGTTTCCACTGGCCAGCCGAATCGTCAGGGAGCTTCCGAAGATCGAGCTTCTCTATGTCGCGGGCCTCTTCCACGACATCGCCAAGGGTCGCGGCGGCGATCACTCGAACCTGGGCGCGGACGATGCCGTCTCGTTCTGCCGGCGGCACGGGCTTCCCGACGACGAGACCGACCTGCTCGATTTTCTGGTCCGATCGCACCTGGTCATGTCCACCACCGCACAGCGCAAGGACATCAACGACCCGGAGGTGGTCGCCGCCTTCGCGAGACTGGTTCGAACGGAAGAACGGCTGAACTACCTGTACGCGCTGACCGTTGCGGACATCAACGCCACCAACCCGACACTGTGGACCGACTGGCGCTCGACGCTCCTGGGACAGCTTTACGTCGCGACCCGGAACCTGTTGCGGCAGGGGCCCGGGTTCCAGGTTTCCCGGGACGCCAAGGTCGAGCGGCGGCAGCGGCAGGCCGAAGCCACCCTGGCCGCAAAGAACATCGACCATGCCGACTACGCCGCCATCTGGAATGGGGCGGGCGAGGGCTTTTTTCTCCAGCATACGCCGGGGGAAGCGGCATGGATCACCGAACGGTTGCTGTTCGAACTGGCATCCTCGGAACACATCGTGCTGGTGACCGACGTGAAGGGCGGCGACTACGGCAAGGGTGCGACGGAGGTTTTCATCTGCATGCCGGACCGGGAGAACCTGTTCGCGGACAGCGTGATGGCGCTCGACCGGCAGCGGCTTTCCATCGTCAACGCGCGCATCGCCACGGGCGCCGATGGGCGGTGCTACGACTCCTTCTTCGTTCTCGACCACCAGGGCAAGGCCCTCTCCGACCCGGCCCTCAGGGAATCCGTGCGAGAGAAGCTGCTCGATGCGCTGACCCGGCCGGGAGCCGGCCCCGGAAGGGGCTCGCGGCGTATTCCGCGCACGCTGAAACACTTCGCCGTCCCGACCGAGGTGACGCTGCAGAGCCCGGACCCGTCGGGAATCTCGCAACTGACCGTCGTCAGTTCGGACCGCCCGGAGCTGCTCGCCGAGATCGGCTCAACGTTCGTAGAACTCGACATCGAAGTTCACCAAGCGCGAATCAACACCCTCGGGGAGCGAATCGAGGACATATTCCAGATATCCGGCAAGGGAAGGCGGCCCATCGAGGGAGAGGCGACCATCGGGCGGATCCGCTCGGTGCTGACGGAGCGGCTCGATGCGATGGTGCGGGACGGAGCCCGGTAACGGGTTCGCACCGGATCCCCGCGATGCCCACCGGCAATGCCGGTAGGCTTCGTCCGGTCAGGCCCTGCTGACGTACTCGCCCGAACGGGTGTCGATCTTGAGTGTATCGCCGGTGTTGACGAACAGGGGCACCTTGATGGTTGCGCCCGTGGCGAGGGTTGCCGGCTTCGTGCCTCCCTGTGCGGTATCGCCCTTCAGGCCCGGATCGGTCTCGGTAACTTCGATCTCAACGAAGTTCGGCGGGACTACCGAGATTGGCTCATCGTTCCAAAGGGTTACCCGGCAGACATCCTGTTCGGTGATCCAGTATTGCGCGTCGCCGACGGCCGTGAGCGAGGCGGCAATCTGCTCGTAGCTGCCGTCGGTTTTCATGAAGTGGTAGAACTGGCCGTCCGAGTACAGATACTCCATGTCGAGGTCGAGCACATCGGCCGCCTGAATGGACTCCCCCGACTTGAAGGTCCGTTCCCACACCCGGCCGGTCTTGAGGTTGCGAAACTTCACGCGGTTGAATGCCTGCCCCTTGCCCGGCTTGACGAACTCGTTGACCAGGATCGTGCAGGGTTCTCCCTCGAGGAGCACCTTCAGGCCGGAGCGGAACTCATTGGTGGAATAACTGGCCATCGTCGGCAGCCGCGGCAAAGGGGCATGATACCCGGCCATGTGTCCACAACAAGGGCGGCGTCGCCCCTGCCGCGGTTGCCACTTGGCTTCCGCCAGCCGATTCGTTCAGAATCTTCGTCCGTCCGCCTCCACGGCACCCACAACCAGTGGCCGTCCCCGCAACCCGGACCTGGAGAGACATGCAGGGCAGTTTCAGATTCGACTTCCTTGTCGCCGCGACCACGGCGATCTTGTCGGCGGCGGCACTGTTCCTGATCTGGGGGGGTCGCGCCGGCGAAGAGCAGGAACGGGCGACCGGAGAGATGCTGGCCGGCCTGGCCGCCCGTGCGAGCATGGATGGGTTGATCGACGAGAACCGGATCGAGCTGGGCGTTGTGGCGAACCGGCTGACAGGGGTTCCCCGGGTAGCCGGAGTTGCAATCTTCACCGTCGAGGACGAACTGCTGGCGTTGAGTGGCACCCTTGAGCACGGCACGCCGTTCGTCGAGCCGATCGTTCTCGACGACACGCTGCTCGGTTACGCCCGCATCAGCCTCGTAGCGCCGCCCGCGGCACCGGACCCGATACGGCTCGGCTGGACCGTGCTGGCCCTGGTTGCGATCGCGCTTCTCGTTGCCTGGTGGTCCGCCAGGTTGCGCGGCGGGTCGCACCAGCCATCTCGGCAAACTTCAATCGACCCGGATTCCGCAACGGAAGCGGTAACCCGGTTCCTGCTGGTCGGCAATCTGCACAATCAGCTCAGCATGAGCGGTTCCGAACGCAGGCGGTCCGACGAACGGGCGCTTGCCGTCGCCCGGCAGGTCGGCGAGATATACGGCTGCCGTAGCACTCACCTGCCGGGCACGGGTCTGCTCATGACATTTGCGGCGCGGGAGGACAATGACTCCGCATTCGAGGCGGTTTGCGCCGCTTTTCTCATCGCCGAGCACCTGGCCGGCGATGCCGCTACCGGCAGGTACCGCTTCGGCCTGCACGTTGTTGAACTCCAGGCGGGCGAGTCTCCTTCCGATCATCCCGCCGCGCTGGAAGACGCCGCCCTGCTCGCCGCCATGGGCAAGTCCGGCGCCATCGTCGCGAGCGAGTCGTTCTTCGCGCGCCTGGCTGAACCCGGCCGCCTCGAAGCGAAAGCATTTTCCCATCCGATGCTTGAGCAGTTGCACGCCACCAGCGAACAGAGTTGTCTCATTACGGGTCTCGTGGGAGACCACCGGGCACTACTCGAGCAACAGGCCAGCCATTTGGCCGGCGACCGCCGGTCGGGCTAAGGCCGCGCGATCCACTCGTCAATCAGCATGTGCAGGTGCCGCGGCTTGGTTTCGTTGTAGTCGGCGAACTGCACGTATTCCCTGGCCGTGGCATGCAGGCCCTCCTGCACGTAGGGCAGGTTGCGGGTGTCCTGGTTGAACACTTTCGACAGCATCCCCAGTTCCGGCGCCTCCATCCAGTCGTCGTCGGGGCCGAGCCAGTGGATCTCCCTGACCGGCTCGTACTCGCCGTTCTCCGGAATGGGAGAGAGGAACATGCACTCCATGATGCACTCGTCGGGATTCCTGCCATTCGGGCGGAAGCGATAGTTGATGCTGTTGAACGAGCCCCAGGGGTGGAAGTTGGGGAATACCGTGAAAAAGACCGACGAGAACTCGATATCGGGAATCTTGTCGGCGATGGAGGGAATCACGTCCTTGAGCATCTGCCGCTGCATGTCGGAAAAGGCGACGCGCGGGTGGGTCGGCTCCGAGGTGTCGTCCTTGTTGGCGCGTTCGGCGATGGCTCGTTCCAGCTCCGAGGGCGGAAGCTGCCGCCCGCCGACCCAGTTGCACAGGTGCGGATTCACATCGCCCAGCTCGCCTTCCACCGGCTCGGCATTGGCGGTGAACAGCCCCCACTTGCCCTTCGGCGTCGTCACGCGCACCAGGCCGTCGTCGGTCGCTTCGTAGACCCAGCCGTTCAGCGGGTGGCGCAGCCGCGGTTTGCCGTCGTCGGGAAGATCGCCCCAGTCGGGCACGCCCTGGCTTTCCAGTGCGCCGCACCGTATGGCGCGTGAGTAGTTGCCGAATACGTCGTACTTGGTGTCGACGTCGTGCACGCCCCCGAGCAGGATCTGCGGGTGGGTGGCGACGACGTGGTAGGACTCCATGAACGCCTCGGAAGCCACCTTCCAGTTGCAGCGGATGATCTTCGCCACGTGTGCCGACTTGTAGCGCCACTCGTAGGGCAGCAGTTCGAAATGGCTCGAGAGGTCGCCGAGGAAATCCTCGAGGGGTTCGCAATCGGGGTCGGGGTTGATGAAGATGTAGCGCCCCCAGCGGCCCGTCTTTACTTCCGGCAGCGACTGCTCGCTGTGCTTGAGGCCCGGATAATCCCATTGGCAGGGGACCTGGCGCAGGGTGCCGTCGATGTTCCAGGTCCAGCCATGGAACGGGCAGCGCAGTTCCGTGGCGCACCGCCCGCGGTTCTCCCGCAGCTTGCGGCCCCGGTGCAGGCAGGCGTTGTAGTAGGCCTTGAACTCGTCCTGCCCGGTGCGCACCACCAGAAACGACATGCCGGCGATGTCATACGGCACGTAGTCGCCCACGTTCGGCATATCGTCTTCGTGGCACGCCATCTGCCAAACGCGCTTCCAGATTTTCTCGACCTCGAGATCGAAGAACTCCCGGGAGGTGTATTGCATGACCGGCACATGGGTCGGCCCGGGCCCGATCGGGTTGTCGCGGCGGTAGGACGCCTGTATCGGGCGGGTCTCCTCGTCGAGCAGCTTGTGATAAGCCTCGTCGATGGTTCGAACCGGAATCATGGCTGGTTTGTTCACGAATCACCTCCTCCGCCATCGAATATAGCGCGATGGCGCCGCCGGGCAAAAGGGCGCATCCTACCAGACGGTTATGGGCGCGTTGCGAGTTGCCCGGCGACCAAAACGCGTACTGATGAGACATAGGGAGGAAGCCATGCTTTCCGGAAGCTGCCTGTGCGGGGACATCGCCTTCGAAATCGACGGACCGGTGGACATGGTGGGCCACTGCCACTGCTCCATGTGCCGAAAGTTTCACGGCAGTGCGTTCGCCACCTTCGGCACGGCAGCGCCGGAACACTTCCGGTGGGTGCATGGAGCTGATCGTATCAGCAGCTACCGGTCATCGGCAGAGGGCTACCGGTCCTTCTGCCCCCGCTGCGGCTCCGCCGTCCCCGGTACGGGCGAAGGCATGCCGTTCGCGCTCGTGCCCATGGGCAATGTCGCGGAAGACCCCGGCACCCGCCCGCGCCTGCATTTCTTCACCGGTTCCATGGCGCCCTGGCACGCCATCGTCGACGACGTGCCGCAACATGAAGGCTCGCCACCGGAGTTCGGCGCGGATGCCATTGTTGTGGACCGCCCCGCCCGAGAGCCGAAAACGCCGGGCGCCATCGGAGGAAGCTGCTTGTGCGGGGCGGTCGCGTTCGAGTTCGACGACCCGCCGGTGCGGATGTACAACTGCCACTGCTCGCGCTGCCGGCGCGCCGTGAGCGCCGCCTACCAGACCGTGATGCGCGTGCGCAAGAGCGGGTTCCGTTGGTTGTCGGGCGCCGAGAACGTTATACGCTACCGTTTGCCGGACACCCAGTTCAATTGCGCGTTCTGCCGGACCTGCGGCGGGCGAACCCCCTGGGACCGGGACGAGGGGCACATGGTGGTTCCCGCGGGCTGCCTCGACACCGACCCGGGTGAGAAGCCGACCGACCATATCTTCGCCGATTCGCGGGCTGCCTGGACGGTGTTGGATGAGAGCCTTGAGACGTGGCCGGAGGCTGCGAACTGGTATCAACCGCCACCGGGTCCTGATTGACGCGCCGACCCCATTTGCGGCTTACGCAACATTACATCGGCACCGGATTCAGTTTGAAGCGCTGCGGTGGCATCATCACCACCTTCAATCGTGTCCCAAAACCCATGAGGCCAAGTGCAATGCGTAAGAAGTTTAACGACGCTGCCGGCATTGGGCATGAATTCGAGGCAGCAGGCGAGGCAAGAAACCAGCAAATCGACGGAGCCGAGTCATCGCTGATCAGAAAACACGGGATTCTGATTCACCATGGCGTCGCTCGTTCGACTATCGATATCGCAGATTTCATCAATCACCAGCGCAAAACGCGTTTTTCTCCCTAGACATGGAGCAAGCGGTGCTGCCAGCGCGTCGCGCGCCAGTTCAGGCCTTCTGCCGCCAATCAGCCTCCCCACATATGGCCGGCCTCTGCCCGGCTGCCGCCGTAGCTGCAATCGCGCAAGTCGAACTGGGTGCATACTGAATGAATGAGGTCGCATCGATTCTCGCCATCGGTGATGTGCACCTCGGCACATCGTGTTCCGGATTTCCTGAAGACATTTCGTCCTGGGGTGTCGAACCATCAGACCTGACCCCTGCGGCGGCGCTGCGGACCACTGTCGACTTCGCAATAAAAAAACAGGTGGACGCGGTCCTGTTTGCGGGTGACCTCGTTGAGAGTACAAATGCAAGATTCGAGGCGATGCTGCCACTGGAGGAAAGCACCCGGCGCCTACTGGAGGCCGGCATTCAAGTCATTGCCGTTGCCGGAAACCATGATGTCGAGGCGCTACCGCGGCTTTCCGGGTTGATCGAAGGATTTACTCTCCTGGGTGCCGGAGGACGCTGGGAATCGGTCACCCTTGCAAGAGCGGGAAAGCCCTTCGCCGAGGTGATTGGTTGGTCTTTCGCCGAGAAACATGTTCGCCAAAGTCCGGTTGCGCTTCTGCTTGGCGAGCCAGTTCCGGCGCTTCCCCACCCCGTGCCAAGGATCGGGCTGCTGCATGGGGACCTTGGCGCGTCTGGAGGGTCATACGCCCCCATCAGGCAAACCGAACTTGACGATACCGGCTACGATGCCTGGCTTCTGGGCCACATACACAAACCGTCGCTGGACGGTCTGTCTACGGCCGGCGGCTCCCGGCCGTCCGGCTATCTTGGATCACTGGTCGGACTGGACCCTTCGGAGATGGGGCCGCATGGTCCCTGGCTGGTGGAGCTGCCCGCGCAAGGCAATCTCGTTCTCAAGCACATACCTCTCGCACCCCTGCGGTGGGAAGAAGTCAACGTACCCATGGACGGCCTCGACCATCTGGAGGATTTGCCCGACCGGTTGCTGGCCCTGACACGGGACCACCTGCAGGTGTTGGCTCAAACCGGCCCGACTCCGCGTGTTCTGGGCCTCCGTGTTCGGCTTACCGGCACAAGCGCCGCGTATGGCGACATCCGCAAGTGGGTCGCAGCCGAAGAGTGGAAGTCACTGGTCAGGCTCGTTGATGACACGGTCATATTCTTCAACAGGATCGTCGAGGCGATGGCATTGCCTCTCGACCTTGCAAAACTTGCTTCAGGTGACGATCCAGTGGCTCTTCTGGCCCGACGATTACTGTTGGTGGAGCAAGACAACGAGGCATCGAGGGAGTTTCTCGACAGGGCGCGCAAGCATCTCGACGAAGTCGCGCAACAGGATGTCTGGAACCCGGTTCACGAACACCGCAACGCGAGCGATCCGCTGTCGGACGATGCCTTGCGCGATGTACTCCTGCGGTCGGGAATGGCCGCCCTGGACGCAATGCTCGCGGGTGAGAAGCCGGACATTCAGCCGTGATTCTCAAAAGACTAGCCATCAATCGGCTGCCCGGCATCGATGAACCGTTTGAAATCGAGGCAACGGGACCAGGGATTCACATAATTTTCGGGCCTAACGGCATTGGCAAGTCGAGCATTTGCCGTGCCCTGGAACGGCTTTTCTGGAAAGAGCGCGGATCTTCTCGGCGGACCTGGGTGAGTGGCGAATTCGAATGGGAAAGCGATACCTGGCGGGGAGAGCGGGATGGGTCGATCGTGCGATGGAACAACAGCGATGGGGAGGTTGTGTCGCCTGACCTTCCGCCATCGCACAACTACCGCAATTTCTTCCTGAACCTGCGGGACTTGATCGACGCTTCCACGGAGAGTACTGCCGACATCGCCGTCGAAATCCGTCGCCAAATGTCGGGTGGCTTCAATCTGGAAGAACTGGCCACGGACCTGTTCACACCCGCAACGCATAACGTCAAACGTCGTCGGCGAAGGAGATTCAACGAAGCGTCGACTGAAGTTCAGCGGGCGGAAGGCACTCAGTCAGGGCTCCAGGGACGCGTCGACCGGCTCGAAGAACTCGAGTCGCAACTCGAAAGAGCGAAAATCGCCGCCAGCCGCCTCCCGCTGGTCAAACGGGCCATCGGACTTGCAGACCGCCGGCTCAAGCTTGCCCGAATCGTCGAACAGCTCAACGCACTGCCAGTTTCGCTTCCAAATCTGACCGGCAAGGAACAGGAGATCGTCGAAGAGTACCGGAGTCGATGGTCGGATTTGGAAAAGGATGCTCTTGATCTTGAACGGGACCTGCGCGATGCGCGCAAAAAGCAGAAGGACGCCGCACTAGCCGCACCGCTGGCTCAAGCCGACCTGGCGGCTTGGCGCAAACACGCCGACGAATTGGAGCGCATCGAACTGGCGCTTGATATGTCGAAAACGGAACAGCAGGCCGCCCTCGGGAAACTTGACTCGGCACTGCAAGCTGTCGGAGGCAAAGATATCGAAACCGAGGCATTGAGCCTGCCCCAGCACGGCGAACTCTTTGCGTTCCTTCGCGACAGCCAGTCGTACAGAACACAGGTCGATTCGATACGGGAACGAATTCGTCTGCTGGAGGCAATCGATCCACCAGCGTGCGATGAGCAGGATCTTGAAACGTTGCGCAGCGCCGCAGAAACCCTTCGCACCTGGCTGCGCCTGCCCGAACCTCAATCTCCCACCGCCCGAATTCGCAGTCGGCTTCCCTGGTTCTTGTCGGCAATCGCTGCTTTGGCGATTGGTACCGCGCTCGCCTTTATCGTAGATCCGTTGCTGGCTTCAATTGCAGCCATGGGCGCCGGTATCGGCCTGGCCGCTTTGTTTGCCGGCAAGGAACCCGTTTCCAGCCATCGTAGACAGGCGGCGCAGGCGGCGTACGAAGACCTTGGAATCGCGGAGCCCCCGCGCTGGGATGTTGCCTCTGTGGCCTCGGCATTACGCAGCCTCGAAAGCCGGACGACAGAACTGGAAGCGACGCTTAAATTGGCGAGCGAACGCGAGATCGAGAGAAAGCGTCTGGAGAGCAAGCGGAGGGGCTTGGCCGAAAACAGAAGCGTGCTTGAGGCCCGCAGAGACGAATTGCAATCCGCACTCCGCCTTCCATCGCTCCCTGCGGACGCCGAGTTGGTCGACTTCGCTCGGGCGCTGGACCAACTAAGGCTGGCCCGGGGTGAATACAAAGACAAGACGGGCAAGGTGCAGCGCCATGAACGAAGCTACACGGAACGCCTGGCTGAATTGGCGAATTTTCTGGAGCAATGCGGCGAACCGAAACCTGACCGCGCCGCTTTTGCGAAAGCGCACATCAATGATCTTGCGGAACGGAACACCCAACTGACAAAGGCGCTCGAAGATGAACGGAAATCTGAAACTCTTCTGGAGAGAAACGCCGACGATCGCAAATCAGCGCTTGCCGCGATCAGCGGGGTCTACGCGGAAGCGGGGCTCGACGACGGCGATTCGCCCGGCCTGGCGTCTCTATTGGGCTCGTTGCCACAATACCGCGAACTGTCCAAAAAACGAGTCGGTCTGGAAAGTCAGATTGAACTCGATGAGACTGAAATAAAAAAAACCGGCGAGTGCGGGCTGTTGGAACTGGACGGCAAGTCCCTCGAAAAACTTGAAGCAGAGTTGGACGGTGCCGCTTCCGAAGAAGAGCGTTTACGGAGTGAGATCGCTGGCGTAACTGCCGAGAAGCAACAGGCGCGTCGGAGAACCGATGTACAAAATCTGATCGCAGCCCGCGAAGAGGCTCGCGCAACCCTGCGGGAATTGCGCGACAAGGCGCTGTTCTCGACAGCGGGCAGTTTTCTGATCGATGACGTCGAACGGGAATACGAGCAAACCCGTATGCCCCGCGTGTTTGAACGCGCCAAGGATCACTTCTCCGACTTCACGTTTCACAACTACGAGTTGCGTCTGGAAAAGGGCAACGGAACGCCACGGCTTTCCGCAATCGATTTACGAGGCAGGCAACGACGCGAACTTCATGAACTCTCGGACGGTACGCGCGTGCAGTTGTTGCTTGCCGCACGTATCGCTTTCGCCGAAGAAGTGGAACAGGGTCGGGTGTTGCCACTGTTTCTCGACGAAGCGCTCGACCAGAGCGACCCACAAAGATTCGAAGCGATTGTGCAAAGTCTTGGCTGTGTCGCGAAAGACCAGCAGCGCCAAATCTTCTACCTCACCAGCGATCCGCTTGATGTTGACCGCATTCGCAACGCACTCGACAAGGTGGACTGCACCATCGCCTCGAGCATTGATCTGGGCTTGAACCGCATCGGTGCCTCCAGCGTCAGCGGTCCGGATGCGCTGCGCATTGCCCCGCGATCGATTCCACCCCAGCCTGAAAACCTTTCGCCCGAGGAGTATGGAGCGGCGCTTGCTGTACCGGCATTCCGTCCGTATCTGGGTTTTTCGGAACAGCACATGCTATACGTTTTGTGGGACGACTTGACCTTGTTGCACGACTTTCTGACCAGCGGAATCGAGCGGGCCGGACAGTGGAAAACGGTCTCCGATTCACCGCTTGCAGAAAGGCTGGGAAGGCGAAGTATCGACGCTTCGGAAATCGGCCTGCGCCTGAACCTGCTCGAGGTCTTCTGTGAACTGTGGTGTCAGGGACGCGGGCGACGGGTAGACAGAGACGCACTCGCAGCAAGCAACGCGCTTACGACACGCTTTCTCGACGATGTGGTTGCAATCGCAATGGAACTAGATGGAGATCCGGAGCATTTACTCGCCGTGCTGTCTAGTCGCCAGGACAACCGGTTGCGCGGATTTCAGAGGCGAAGCTACGAGCGCCTGTTGAGTTTTCTGGTCGAGAACGAATACTTGGACGATCGTCCCGTTCTCACCGAGGCCGAGTTGCGGCTGCTCGCAATGGCCACCCCGGCAGCCAATGCGCTTTCCGACGGCATCGCCATCGGATGCATCCACCAGTGGTGGGGGTGGGCTGACAAGTCCTCTGCGGCCGAAGCCACAAAACAGGCCAAGTGATGATCAGAGGCGCAGACCAAGCGCCTCGTCAATTTTAACCATAGTTTTCGTCGCCACGCGGCGCACCCGACCCGACGAAATCAACCGATTAACCCATCGCTCGCCGTCCCTTCCCAAAACTCGGCGGTTTCATCGTCAAAGTCATTGAGAGCCGCCGCATAGTTGCCCGCAAGTCTCCATTCGCGCAGCAGGCGCAGAGCTGATCGAATGAGCACCATCTGTCGGAGGAACGCCCGGTGAATTTGCTGCCATTGACGAACGAAACAGTTCACTTGTATGTACGTCCGCCCTGGATGCGGTCGTTCCGAATGGGCACCCGCCCATCCGTGTCGAAAGCGAATGGAACCGACCGGTTGTCGGGATCCCAAATATCGACATGGGTTTGAACCTGCAGATGAAGGTGCGGCAACGTCGTGTTGCCCGAGTTGCCGATGCGGGCCAGTTCATCCCCGACCCGGACAAGGTCTCCCTCTCGCACGCGAACAGACCCGTGCTGCAGGTGAGCGAGCAGGACGAACAGGCCGTTGACGAGTTCGATGACGATCTGGTTCCCCGCCCCGGCCCAGGACCACCCAAACCACGCCGAAGACCAGAACCACCGCCAGTGCCTGGTGGCTGTACAACCCGACATATCGAACGGAAAACAGCAGGGCAAGCGAGACGGTCGTCTGCCCGGCGGCCGCGAGCTTCCAGGCTCGACCTTGCGTCGTCGTCATCTAGTGTCCTGAGCCATCAGCCAACACAAGATTCCGACCCAATACCATGTTGCGCAACTTGCCGTATGCCACATCCCGCGGCAGGTATTTCATGCCGCAGTCGGGCGCTACGATCATCCGCTCCGCGGGAATCACCTCGAGTGCCGCACGAATGCGGCCCGCTACAACGTGGGGCGTTTCGACGCCGGTATCCCGCAAGTCCAGTACGCCGACATGCACGGTCTTGTCCGGCAGCAGGGACAGCAGGTCCATCTTCAACTTCGGCTGCGCACACTCCAGTGAGACCTCCTCCACCGCGCACTGGTTCAACTCCTCGAGAAACGCATACCCGTCCGGCTTGTCTTTCACATGCTTGCCGTAGCCGAAACAGACATGCAGTGCCGTGCGGCCGGTGGCGCCCTCGAGCGCCCGGTCAATGGCGGGCACGGCGTACTCCCGGGCCGCCTCCGGCCGGGCCTGAACGTACGGTTCATCCAATTGCACGATATCCGCCCCGGCGGCGAACAGGTCCCGCACTTCCTCGTTCACCGCCCCCGCATAGGCCATGGCCAGGTCCCCGTCGCTCGGGTAATACTCGTTCTGGGCTTGCTGGGTCATCGTGAACGGGCCCGGCAGCGTGACCTTCAGCAGCCTGTCGGTGTGGGCCCGGAGAAACGGAACGAATTCCGCCTCCACCGGCGCGCGGCGGCCGATCTCGCCGGTCACCCTGGGTACCGGAACCATCTTTCCGGTGCGATCGAGGGCTTCGCCGGGTCTGTCGATGTCCACCCCGTCAAGCGCATTGGAGAACCGATTGGAATAGCTTTCCCGGCGCATCTCGCCGTCCGTCACGATATCGGCCCCGGCGCGGTGCTGGTCTTCCAGCGCCAGTATGGTGGCGTCGTTCTTCGCTTCTTCCAGACACTCCGGCGCAACCCGCCACAGCGCGTCAAGCAGCACCCTCGGCGGCAGGCGCTCCCCCAGCCGCTGCCGGTCGATCAGCCAGCCCGGCTGGGAGTAGCTGCCCACCAGCCCAACCGGCAACTCGGGATACTTCGCGCGTCCGCCGTTCATTGCCCGGCTCGCTTCAGGCGCCCCGGGCATGCAGCCAGTCGGTCAGCATGTCCGCCACGCCGTCCCGGGCGTTTGCCGGGGTCTGCAGGTAGTGATCTCCGACTATCATTTCCAGGTGCTTGTCCTCGGAGCCCAGCGCATCGTGGATGGCCCGCGCATCGCCCGGGAACACGCCGGTATCCCCGTCGCTCTGCACCACCAGGGCCGGCAGGGTGATGCGGTTCAGATGCGGGGCGCCCCGACAGTGGGAGTCCGCCAGGCTCCACATCGAAAGCCAGGTGCGCAAGGTGTTTACCAGTCCGATACCCCGCGGCGAAAAGTTGGCTTTCTTCGGATCCCCCAGGTAACAGCGGCCCACCTCCCGGTTGGAAGGATCGATGGCGCCGTCCATCAGCCGCAGGTCCGCCCAGGTGCGATACATGTTGAACGCGCGGTCGAACAGGCCGGCACCGCGCAGCCGTTCCAGCTCGGCGTGGCACCAGGCGGTGATGCGGTGGTTGCGCGCCTTCTGAGCCGCACGGTAGCGCGCGATGAACTCCCCAGAATACGGCGGCCCGTTGTCGGTGTTGTACATGTTCAGCGACTCGTCCGCGCTCACCGGGTCCGTTTCGTCCACGATGGAAGGGTCGAACCAGTCGGTGAGCACCTCCGGCCGCCCCAGGTGGGAGCACAGTGAGATGTAGAGGTCCGCTTCAATGAGGTCGTGCAGTTCGTCGGGGAGGGTCAGCCCGGGAGTCGGCGTCATGGTTACGCCCTGCGCCTGGGATTGATAGGCGCCCATCAGCGACCCGCCACCGGAGTTGCCGAGAATGACAACCCGGTCGACCCCCGCCTGCTCTTTCAGCCAGCGCACACCCACGCCGATGTCGATGAGCGCATGCTCCAGAAGAAAAAAGCCCTCGTTGCCGCGAAAGCGCGTGTTCCAGCCGAGAAAGCCGAAGCCTCGCGCGGCCATGAATTCGCCGAGGTAGTGCTCGCTGAAATCCACGTTGTAATGGGTGGCGATCAGCGCCGTTCGCGGTCTGGAACCGGCCGGCGAAAAGTACAGCCCCTGACAGGGGTAGAAGCCGGCGCCGTTTCGCGGAGCGGTCGGCGAAAGCGATGAGACGAATTCTTTTTTCCAGGCTGTCATTTCCGGTTCCTCGTCATGATGCCCCGTCGGGCGGGCTTTCAAGCTGTTTCAATTGCAAAGGTGCGTTCTTTGCGGACCCAGGATGCATCGGCGGTTCACGGTCTTTCGCGGCCTCTTGCGCCGGTACGTCGAGTGAAACCATGCAACCACAGCCGCAGAATCATGGACAGTATGCCAACGCTCGCACCGATGACGCCCTTCAGGGTTCCACCGACCTTTGATTTGCCAAACCTTCGGCGGTAGGTGTCGACGGCGATTTCGGTCACCCTCATATTGGCCTGAATCGTCTTGATCTGCATCTCAACCGTCCAACCGTACGTGCCATCCTGCATCCAGAGGCGCTGAAGCGCGTCGGCGCGGATCGCGCGGAACGGCCCGAGATCCGTGACCCGGGCTCCCCAGAGCAGCCGGATCATCCAGCCCGCCACCAGGTTGCCGGCCCGTTGCGGCACGGACAACGCGCCACGTTCGCGTTTTCCGAGGGTCCTGGAACCGATTGCCAGATCGGAGCCTGCGTCGATGGCCGCGAGCAGCCGCAGGGACTGGCAGATGTCGAACGACCGGTCGCCGTCGACGAAAAGAACCACGTCCACGGGCCGAAGCGCCGCGATGGCCGCGAGGCACGCGGACCCGTAGCCCAGTTTCGGTTCCGGGGTAACCTGGGCACCGGCCTGTTGCGCGATTCGCGCGGTGGCGTCGGTCGAACCGTTGTCGCAAACCACGAGGTCGTCGATGACGGGTTTTCCGTCCTCCGTGCGCAGTTCCAGCAGCGCTTCGACAACGACGCCGATATTGTCTTCCTCGTTGTGCGCCGGTATCACGGCGCCGACGGTCAGGTTTCCGTACATTGCGTACCGGAGCCCGGGGGCTTGCCGTTCACGCCGCCCCGCCCCGGCGGCCATTGTCGAATCAGATCCCAGGCAAGCGCCGCAAGAATCAGGCCGAACTCCAGTGGGCGGACCCACGCCGGCTGTTGATACGCCTGCAGTTCCGAGTCATTCAGGTTCAGGCCCGTGACGTAGGCAAGCAGCACGGCGACCGATGCCGTCCACGCCCAAACGCTGGGCACGATCACCGCAAACGGCAAAAGCCAGAGCAGATACCAGGGATTGATCACCGGCGACACCAACAGAAACGCGCCGAAAATCCAGTCGCCCCGCGGGATGTCAAACACTCCGTGCCTGCAAAGCCGCACCGCATGGTGTATCCAGAACACGGCAAACATCAAACCCAGCACCGCAATGGTCTCACCCCGCATCAACAGGATGTTCAGCAGGCCGTAGGCAGCGGCATTGAATTCCCATCCCCGCGCAAAAAACCACAACGACTCGAGGTCTGTGCCGCCGCCAAGCGCGAACGGCGCGTACAGGGCCGCCAACGTGACGGCGAACAGCAACCAGTGCGTGAACCGGGCGCGGAGCAGAATCAGCGGCGCCAGCAGGAGTGCGAAGACCTTGGCCCCGGCAGCAAGACCCAGGCACAGCGCGGTACTGCGCCAATGGCGCTCCCGGGCAAGAACGATTGCCGCCATCAGCAGGCAAACCCCGATACCTTCCGGATGAGCGGTGAACGCGACCTCCTTGACGACCAGCGGGCACCAGGCGTAGAGCATGACGTTCCGGGCGGGCGCCAGGCGCAGCAGCAGCCCGACGGTGGCCAGGTCGATGAGGATCATCATTGACTGCAGCACCAGGACGTTGGCCGGTTGCACCCAGTATCCCGCCAGGAAGAACAACTGTGTCGTCGGCCCATAGATCGTCGGCAGGTCAGGGTTGTTGATGCGATCGAGCACCGCCTGAAACGCCGCCGGAACACCGGGGTCGACGAAGAATGTTTCCGGTGCAACGCCATAGGGCGTGCCGGCCGTCGCAAACCGGTAACCGTCCCACAGGTATCGGAAGTAGTCGTCCTCGAAGAACGGCCCGCCGGCAAGGCCGCAGACCCTGAAGACAACCGCCCAGAGCATCATCCGGCCGAGCGGGAACGGTACCTCCTGGTGGAGAAAGTAGAAGTAAAGAGCGAAAACCGGGAAGCCGGCCCAGGCTATCAGCATATAGAACTGCACCAGGCCGGGTTCGCCGGGTTGCCGAGCCAGCATCGCCAGTAGCGCGTATCCCAGTGCACAGCAAAATCCGGCCGCATCCACCCATCTTCGGGCGGCTAAGAGGGATGCTGTCTGGCCGGATGCACTCACGGCAATCGCATGCCCCGGATATGGCGACGAAGGAGCAGGCAGACTCTCGAAAGTTCAATATAATTCAGTTGGCCGGTGTCCTTGCATTGCAGTTTTTCCGCCTTCAGCGGGTGGGGGGCGCCAGGATGAATCCGAGCAGGAGTTCTGCGCTCGGCAAAGTGTATCCAGGCGATCCAGTGCAATCCAGGCGGAGGCGTTGTCACCAGCCACCGAAATCAGTGTTGCTGACCCGGTGCTTCCATCCCGAAGGAGATGGCCATGATCGAAGGGCGTTTCACCCCGACCGCCAGACGGCGCCGGCCATCGCAACGGCTGCTGTCCGGTTTCGTCGCCGCGGCGTTTCTCGCATCGTGCGCTGTGTCCGCGTCCGAGCCGGAACTGATATCCGGCGGTTGGGATGCGAGTGTCGAAACCAACGCCTTCTCCGTCGAGCATGGGGCATGGCAGCAACTGCTCGACGCGCACCTGAAGTCGCATCCTTCCGGAATCAACCGCTTCGACTACGGTGGTTTGAAGGCCAGCGCGGCAGACAGGGCCACGCTGGCGGATTACCTGGCCTATCTCCAGTCTCTCGATCCGAGGACTTTTTCCCGGGCCGAGCAGAAACCGTACTGGGTCAATTTCTACAATGCGCTGACCGTGCAGGTGGTCACGGACGCCTATCCGGTAGACAGCATCAAGCATATCCACGAAAGCATACTGCCGATTCCCACAGGCCCCTGGGGCGATGTCCATGCCGAAGTCGCGGGCATGGAGCTGACCCTCGACGACATCGAGCACGGCATCCTGCGCCCGATCTGGGGAGACCCGCGCATCCACTACGCGGTGAACTGCGCAAGCCTGGGCTGCCCCAACCTGGCACCGAAGGTCTATACCGCGTCCAACATGGAGGCGCAGCTCGAGGCGGGCGCCACGGAATACATCAATCATCCCAGGGGCGTCGACTTCGTCGATGAGGACTTTATCGTCATCTCGGGCATCTACGACTGGTTCATGGTGGACTTCGGCGATTCGGAGAAGAAAGTCTTCGAACACCTGGTTCAGTATGCCGAGCCGGAACTTGCCAGCCGTCTCACGGGGTTTTCCGGCGCGGTCGAGTACGAATACGACTGGGCTCTCAATCAGCCCGATCAGTAGCGGGTGACCGGCGCGCTCGCAAAACTGACGGCCGCGCTGCTTCTGGCAGCGGTTTTCTCCCATGCCGCGGCAGCAAAAAGCGGGCAAGCCTCGCGCGAGGACCTTTCCGGGATTTTTCTGGCCGCGCAAGACCTCCGACAACCGGTAATCGTCGACGGGATCCCGGATTTCTCACCCGCCGCCGTCGAGGGCCAGAAGGCTGAGCTCCGAACGCTACGCGCCCGATTCGATGGCCTGGACCCGTCAGGCTGGTCGAGAGCCGAAAAGGTCGACTACCTGATCGTCCGCTCCGAGCTGGACATGCTGGACTACGGCTTCCGCGTCTACCGGGCCACATCCAGGAATCCCGCTTTCTACCTGTCGTCAGTTTCTTCCTTCGGCATGCTGAGCGGTGCGGTGCTCAGCGGGCTGGGCCGGCTCGTCCAGCAGCCGCCGCCGTTTGCGCGGGCGCGTGCGGAACGCATCCTCGCCCACATGCGGAGCATTCCCGCAATCCTCGATCAGGCGAAGCGAAACCTGACGGAGCCGACCCGTGAGATGGCGCGCTGGGCGCTGCGCGACCTCGCCGATGCCGGTGTGAGCAGCCAGGC
>CAZWZH010000202.1:0-14890 GCA_964638775.1 uncultured Pseudomonadales bacterium | reverse complement strand
GGGTCGGGGACGAATTGGGGGTTTGCTACGTTCATGCGCAGAAGGATAAGCGAATTCCAAGTGGGTAGGAACAACAGGAAACCGCGTTCCGGCATTCAGTTTCCTGGACGGCGGATGATCGCGTCGGTACCCACACTTGTTGCACAATCCGGGTCGGGAACGCCAGCGTAATCCACCGAACCGCCGATGAAGAAATTGCTTATCGCCAATCGTGGCGAAATCGCCGTACGCATCGCCCGCACCGCTGCCGAGTTGGGGCTGGGTACCGTCGCGGTTCACAGCGAAGATGACGACGCCTCGCCGCATACCACCGGGGCCGACGAGGCGGCGGCGCTGTCCGGCCGGGGCGTGGGGGCTTACCTTGATATCGCACAGATCGCGGAGATCGCCGAGCGATGCCAATGCGACGCCGTGCACCCCGGCTACGGATTCCTTAGCGAAAACCCCGAATTCGCCGCCGCTGTCGAGGACGCGGGGCTGACATTCGTCGGCCCGACGCCTGAAACGCTCTGTCTGCTGGGGGACAAGACACGGGCTCGCGCCCTCGCCCGGGAGTGCGGGATTCCGCTGATTGCGGGTAGCGACGGGGCGGTTTCCGTGGATGAGGCCCGCTCCTTTCTTGCGTCTTGTCCCGACGGGACAGCCATGGTGATCAAGGCCGTGGCGGGGGGTGGCGGGCGCGGCATGCGGGTGGTGTCGGACGCCTCGGATGTGGAGCAGGCCTACCGGCGCTGCCGCTCGGAGGCCCGGGGTGCGTTCGGCAATCCCGAGGTGTACGTCGAGGAGTACCTGGCGAACGCCCGCCACATCGAGGTGCAGATCGTCGCCGACGGCGGCGGCGCGGTGAGCCATGTCTGGGAACGGGAATGCAGCGTGCAGCGGCGCCACCAGAAACTTGTCGAGGTGGCGCCGAGCCCGGGACTCGCGCCGGAAATCCGCGATGCACTCACGGATGCGGCAGTGCGGCTTGGCGAAGCCTCCGGCTACCGGGGTGCGGGTACGGTGGAGTTCATGGTCTCGGGCGAACGGTTCGTCTTCATCGAAGCCAATGCGCGCCTGCAGGTGGAGCACACGGTCACGGAGGAAATCACGGGCATCGACATCGTCCGGGCGCAGTTGCAGGTGGCCGCGGGCAGGAGCCTTGACGAAATCGGCCTGGGGCAGGCGGACATCCCCTCCCCCCGCGGCTTTGCAATCCAGGCGCGCATCAACATGGAAACGATGCACAGGGACGGCAGTGCCAGGCCCGGCGGCGGTACGTTGAGCCTGTTCGAGGTTCCGAGCGGGCCGGGCCTGCGAACCGACACTTATGGTTGCCAAGGTTATACCACCAATCCCGCCTTCGATTCCCTCCTGGCCAAGCTGATCGTCCACTCTCCGTTTGACGACTACGATGCAGCGGTTCGCAAGGCCAGCCGGGCGCTCAGGGAGACACGCATCGAGGGTGTGCCGACCAACCTCGATTTCCTCGCAAGCCTGATCGCCCATCCACGCTTTCAGGCCAACGATGTGCACACCGGGTTTGTCGATGAGGAAATCGGCAAATTGCTGCAGGGTGGCCGGCAACACGGTTCTTCCGAAGCCGATGGCCGGAGCGCCTCAAGGGCCGCCCGTTCGCTTGCCGGGGCCCGGGTGGACGAGATCGACCCGCTCGCCGTTCTGGATCACGGCAAGTCGGGAGCCGCCGGCGGTTTCAGCGCGCCTGCCGCCCTCGAGCCCGTTTCCGAAGCGTTGGCCGCCGGCATCGCTGCCATCGAGGCTCCGATGCAGGGCACCGTAGTCAGCTTCGAGGTGGCGCCGGGCGATGCCATCCACGTGGGGCGGCAGGTGGCGATCATGGAAGCCATGAAGATGGAACACGTGGTGACCGCGGCCGTCAGCGGCATCGTCCAACGGCTGGGCGTCGAAGAGGGAGACACGGTGTACGAAGGTCATCCGCTCATCTATCTGGAAGCGGGAGAAATCGCAGCGCCGGAAGCGGGGGATGACGCAACGCTCGACCTGGACCGAATCCGGCCCGATCTCCGGGAGGTGTACGAGCGCAAGGCGAAGGGGCTGGACCAGAACCGCCCCCGCGCGGTGGCCAAGCGACGCGGGACGGGGCATCGCACGGCCCGCGAGAACATCGCCGACCTGTGTGACGAGGGCTCGTTCGTCGAATACGGCTCGCTCGTCATCGCCGGTCAGCGGCGCCGGCGCAGCCTGGAAGACCTGATCGAGAACACGCCGGGCGACGGCATGGTCTGCGGCCTCGGCACGGTCAACGGCGACCTGTTCGGCGCCGAGTCGGCACGCGCCATGATCATGTCCTACGACTACATGGTGCTGGCCGGTACCCAGGGCATCAAGAACCACGCCAAGAAAGACCGCATGTTCGAGATTGCGGAGCAGCAGCGGTTGCCGACCGTGCTGTTCGCCGAAGGCGGCGGGGGCCGTCCCGGCGATACCGACGGGGCCAGCTTCGCCGGGCTCGACTGCTGGGCGTTTACGTATTTCGCCCGGCTCTCGGGACTCGTGCCCATCGTCGGCATCACCACCGGGCGCTGTTTCGCGGGCAACGCCGTGTTGCTGGCCTGTTGTGACGTGATCATCGCCACGGAGGGCTCCAACATCGGCATCGGCGGCCCGGCCATGATCGAGGGCGGCGGCCTGGGCGTTTTCCGGCCCGAGGAAGTTGGGCCCATGGACGTTCAGGTACCCAACGGCGTTGTGGACATCGCCGTCGCCGACGAACCCGAGGCCGTGGCGGTCGCCAAGCGGTATCTCTCCTACTTCCAGGGTCCGGTGGATTCCTGGGAGGCGCCGGACGAGCGCGAGCTTCGCTTCGTGGTGCCGGAAAACCGGCTGCGCTACTACGATATGCGCGATGTCATCCACGGCGTCGCCGATGTCGGCTCGGTGCTGGAGATCCGCAAGGACTGGGGGCCCGGCATCTACACCGCCCTCATCCGGGTGGAGGGCATGCCGATGGGCGTGATCGCCAACAACCCCGGCCACCTCTCGGGCGCCATCGATGCCGACGGCGCTGACAAGGGCGCGCGGTTCATGCAGTTGTGCGACGCGTTCGACCTGCCGATTCTGAGCCTGTGCGACTGCCCGGGCATCATGGTGGGCCCGGAAAGCGAGAAAACCGCCCTGGTTCGCCATGCCGGGCGCATGTTCGTGGTGGGCGCCAACATCGACGTGCCGCTCATGACCATCGTCATCCGCAAGGCCTACGGGCTCGGCGCCCAGGCCATGGCGGGCGGCAGCTTCAAGGCGCCGCTGTTCACGGTAACCTGGCCGACCGGCGAGTTCGGGGGCATGGGCCTGGAAGGCGCCGCCAAGCTCGGCTATCGCAAGGAACTGCAGGCCATCGACGACCCGCAGGAACGCAAGGCCGCCTATGAAAAGATCGTTGAGAGCCTGTATGAAAGGGGCAAGGCGGTGAACACCGCATCGGTCTTCGAACTCGACGACACGATCGATCCCGCCGACTCCCGCAAATGGATCACGGCCGCCTTGCGCTCCGTGGCGCCGCGTTCACCGCGCGCGCACAAGAAACGGCCCAACGTCGATACCTGGTAACGCCGGCAGGACGGCCATCAGGCCGGATAGAGCGTTTCGAAATTCCGATGGAAGAAGCGTTCCCGCTCCTCGGGTGACAGCCTTTCCGACGAGCGTTCGAAACGGCCGATGGGATCGCGCCCGCCTTCCGCATGGGGATAGTCCGACGAGAACAGGTACAGCTCCGCAGAGGACTCGCTGACCATCTGCCCGACATCCTCGAACGGATAGGGCGTGAAGCGGAGCTGCTCGCGGATCTGCTCGCCCGGCGTGCGGGTCATCTCCGCCAGGTGCGGTTCGGAACGGGCCCAGATGGCAGCCGCGTGGTCGAGGCGCCGGATCATGTCCGGCACCCAGCCGGCGCCGAGTTCGATGACGCCGCCGCGCAGTTGCCGGTGGCGTTCCAGCACGCCGTCGAGCACCAGCACGGAAATGAAGCGGTGCGCGGAATGGTGAATGACAGTGAGATCCTTGGAGCCGATCACTTCGGCGCCGCCCCGTGCGCTCTTGCGCTCCGGGCGGCCGTCGTTGATCCAGGGATCGGGGATCGACAGATCGTCGCTGCCGACATGCAGTAGAAAGGGTACCCCCCGCTCCGCGAGCAGGGCCCAGACCGGGTCGTGCAGAGGATGGCCCGGAGACCGCCCGCCCGGCGGATCCGCAGGTATCCAGACCGCGCCCAGCCCGAGGTCGAGCGCCGCATCGATCTCGGTCAGCGCCAACTCCGGTTCGTCCAGTGTGACCATGGCCACCCCGATCAGCCGGCGATCGGCTGCACAGAATTCCGCCATGGACCGGTTGTGGGCACGCGCCGCGGCATACCGTAACGGCACACGGTCAGCGCTGAATATGGGGCGCGCGCAGAATGACGAGAAGATCACCTGCCGCTCGAACCCGAGGAGGTCCAGTGCTCCTGCGCGCTCCGAACCGTTGAAGGCGCCCAGCGCATCGTGCCATTTCGGGCCCCTGGTGAGGTTTTCCCCCAGTGCGGCCAGTTCGGCGCGCCGCTCCGGTGTGTGGCTCCCCTGCCCCGCGTAGGCATCGAGTTCGAAGAAACCCATGTCCCGGTCGAGCAGGCCGCCAATCGCCTGCCGGTGCTCGGGGTCTGCATTGCGGGTCAGGAAATCGGGCAGTTCCATCAGGTGACTGTCCGCATCGTTGATTCGTCGGTTGCCGGCGTAGGTCATGGCTTTTACGCGACCTCGGGGAGCACCGTTGCGAGTCGCTCGAACATGGCTTCGAGGTCTGAGGCTTCGGCGACGAACGGCGGGCCGAACTGCAGCGTATCGCCGCCCCAGCGCACGTAGAAACCCGCTTCCCACATTTTCAGCCCGGCCTCGTAGGGCCTGATCATGACGTCGCCGTCACGCGGCTGTAACTGCACCGCGCCGGCGAGCCCGTAGTTGCGGATATCGACGACATGGGGTGCGTCCCTGAGTTGGTGCAGGTACGTCTCGAACCGCACCGAAAGTTTTCGCGCACGCTCGATCAGCCCTTCCGCGACCAGGAGATCGAGCGCGGCGAGCCCGGCCGCACAGGCGACCGGGTGCGCCGAGTAGGTATAGCCGTGGGGCAATTCGATGGCGTGCGGCGGTTTCGGCGCATCCATGAAGGCCCGGTAGATCGTCTCGCTCGTCACCACGGCGCCCATGGGAACGGTGCCGTTGGTCAGTTGCTTGGCCAGGTTCAGAATGTCCGGCACCACGCCGAATTCCTCGGCTCCGGTCAATGAACCCGCCCGCCCGAAGCCGGTAATCACCTCATCGAAGATGAGCAGGATGTCGTGGCGGTCGCAGATCTCGCGCAGTCGCTGCAGATAACCCGCGGGCGGGACAACGACACCGCCGGAACCGGACATCGGCTCGACGATCACCGCCGCGATGTTCGATGCATCGTGCAACGCCACGATTTCCTCGAGCTGGTCGGCGAGATGGCTGCCGTATTGGGGCATGCCGCGGCTGAATGCATTTTCGGGAAGCAGTGTGGCAGAGAGGTGGTCGGTATCGAGCAGCGGCCCGTACATCTGGCGGTTGGGACCGATGCCGCCCAGGCTGGTGCCGCCGAAATTGACGCCGTGATAGCCCCGGACGCGCCCGATCAGCTTCGTCTTGCCCGGGCGCCCCGCCTCGCGCCAGTAGGCACGGGCGATCTTGAGGGAGGTATCGGTGCTCTCCGACCCGGAATTGGTGAAGAAGACGTGGGAGAGGCCCTCCGGCATCAACTCGACGATGCGGTTGGCCAACTCGAAACTCGACGCGTGGCCGAACTGGAAGGCCGGGGCATAGTCCATGCGGCGAAGCTGATTCGAGACCGCCTCGGCGATGCTTCGGTTGCCGTGCCCGGCGCCGCAGCACCACATCCCGGACAGGCTGTCGAAGATCCTGCGGCCGTCCGGGGTGTAGTAGTGGCAGCCTTCCGCGCGTTCAACGATCCGCGGGTCCCGCTTGAACGCCCGGTTGGACGTATACGGCATCCAGTGGGCGTCGTAGAAGGAAGGATTCGAGTCGTTCAAGCGCTGGTCTCCCGATAGTGGCCAGGATCGATGCTGTCGGCCAGAGTATGCGCCCTCGCGCGATACTGCAAAGACCGGTTCCGGATCACCGGCGTGCAGAGAACCGATTTGCATGCCGCCGTTTTTGCGGAGAAGATGGCCGGACTCTCAATCAGGGGAAAACCGGGATGGGCCAATTGACCATGTCGCGTACGGAACGGGAGGCGTTCCTGGCCGGCCTGCACGTGGGCGTGCTCTGCGTACCGGGCGAAGGTGCCCCGGTCTGCTCCCCGATCTGGTACGACTATGAACCCGGGGGCGACATTCATGTGATTCTCGATCCGAGGTCGCGCAAGGGCAAGCTGCTCGAGGACGGATTGCCCGTCACCTTTGTCGTTCAGGACGAGTCGCTGCCGTACAAGTACGTGACCGTCGAAGGCACGGCAAGCCTTGCAGGCGCGAAAACCGAGGAGCACCTGCGGCCGCTGGCACGGCGCTACCTCGGCGAGGCCGAGGGAGATGCCTACGCCGACTCCAACCCGGTGGAAGGGGCTTGTCGCGTCTCGATACATCCCACCCGCTGGATGACGTCGGATTTCGCCAAGGGGCAGTAGACAAGGAAACGCAGCCGGGAATCCTCCACCGAGGCGCCTGTTCGCCGGGAGCGCCATGCAACACCCCGGGCCGGCCACATGAGCGCCGCGACAGAAACGGTTCCGGCAGTTGCCGCGCGTACGACCGGAGCCGTATCCTTGAGTGACCGCAACCGGAGAGGAGTACCCCATGCTGGAATTCGCCGGACTCAACTGGTTGGCCATCCTGACCGCCACAGTGGCAGCCTTCGTTCTCGGCTGGCTCTGGTACGGGCCACTGTTCGGCCAGGCCTGGCTGAAGGCGATCGGCAAGTCCGCGGACGAGATCGAACCGTCCCCCTGGCCATTCGCAATCACCTTCGTCACGACACTGCTGACCTGCATCGTGCTGGCCGCGCTGATGAACAGCCTGGGCATGATGAGTCTGACCGGCGGCATTGTTCTGGGCGCCGTCACCGGCATCGGCTTCGCCGCGGCGTCCCTGGCGTCGGACTCCGCATTCTGCGGATGGGGAACGCCTTTGTTCCTGATCCTGTCCGGGTACCGGGTCGTGAACATCATTGTCATGGGCGCGATTCTGGGGGTCTGGGTTTGAATTCACACCGGGTTTCCGCTTGCCGCGAGGAGTCTCGCAGCTAGAGGTATCGAACCTGTGGGCAAGCGCGGCATGGCAAGAGAGGAGTTCGCGAAGCGATTCGCCGAGCGGGTGCTCTCGGCGCGGTGGCCGGTCATCCTCGGCACGCTGGTCTGGGTTGCGATCGCCTCGGCCGGCATTGCGCGGCTCGACTTTTCGGCCAACTACCGCATTTTCTTCGACGAGGACAACCCGCAGCTTTTGGCGCTGGAAGCGCTGGAGAACACCTACGGAAAAAACGAGAACGTCGTCTTCCTGATCGTTCCCGACGATGGAAACGCCACTTCGCAAACCGCGCTCTCCGCTGCCGTCTGGCTGACGGAGGAAGCCTGGCAGACGCCCCATTCCAGGCGCGTCGACTCGCTCGCCAACTTCCAGCACACAACCGCCGACGGCGACGACCTGGTCGTTAAGGACCTGGTCGATCCGCAGGTTCTGGGCGATGCTGAAGCGCGGGCACGAATCCGCGCAATCGCCCTGTCCGATCCGCGGCTGACCGGCAGCATCATGGGCGTGCACGGTGACGTCAGCGTCGTGAACGTCACCATTGAACTGCCGGAGGGGGATCAGGTGACGACAGTGGCCGAGGTCGCCGAATTCGCCAGATCCCTTGCCTCCCAGGCGGAAGAACGGTTCGAAGGCATAGACCTGCGGGTGGTCGGCACAGTGATGATCAACCAGACCTTCGTGGAAGCCTCCATCGACAGTCAGATGATCTTCCTGCCGGCAAGCCTTCTGCTCATGGCCCTGGTGCTCGGCGTGCTCACCCGCGGATTGTCGGGGGTGGCGGCCACCGGGGCGGTCATGGTCTTCTCCATTCTCGCGTCCATTGGCCTGGGCGGCTGGGTCGGAATGCCGTTTTCCCCGCCTATCGCTCCGGCGCCGACCATCGTGCTGATGATCGTCGTGGCAAATTGCGTGCACATTCTTGTGAGCTTGCAACAGCGACTGCGGGCCGGGGATTCCAGAAACGATGCCATCGTCGAATGCCTGCGGCTGAACCTGCATCCGGTGTTCCTGGCGAGCCTCACGACGGCGCTCGGATTCCTGAGCATGAACTTTTCGGAAGTGCCGCCCTACCGTCACCTCGGCATCTTCATCGCTTTCGGAATCGGCGCTTCCTTTGTACTCTCCGTCACCTTTCTGCCGGCCCTGCTTTCGCTCATGCCGATTCGGGCCGGTTCCGACCGGCGGCTCGGCGGGCAACTGTTGAGCGCCATGGCGGATTTTGCCCTGCACTACAGAAAGCCGCTGATTTTCGGATGGACAGCCGTGGTGGTCGCGATGGTGCTCGCCATACCGCGGAACGAACTCAACGACGTGCTGGTGCATTTCTTCGATGAGAGCGTGGAGTTCCGGCGCGACACCGATTTCATGGACGAGCGGCTCAGTGGGAATACGGTGCTCGACTACTCGCTGGAGGCACCCGATTCGGGCGGCGTCACCGATCCCCTGTTCCTCACCGACGTATCGAACTTCGCCGAGTGGTTCCGAGAGCAGCCCTCGGTACGCAACGTATCGGTCATCACCGATACCTTCCGGCAACTCAACCAGAGCATGCATGGCGACGCCGAGGATGCTTACCGCATTCCGGAGACCCGGGAACTGGCGGCCCAATACCTGTTGCTCTACGAACTCTCTCTGCCGCTGGGCCTGGACCTCAACAACCAGATCGACACCACGAGATCGGCTACGCGCATGACGGTATCCGCGGAGACGCTCTATTCCCGGGACCTGCTCGATCTGAATGCCCGGGCCGAGGCCTGGCACCAGGAGAATGCAACGCATATCGCCGGGATCAACAGTACCGGGCCGTCGGCGCTGTTCGCCTACATCGGGCAGCGAAACATCCAGGCCATGCTGATCGGGACGCTGGTCGTGCTGCTGGCCATTTCCGCGATTCTTCTTTTCGCCTTGCGCTCCCTGCGCCTCGGCCTGGTGAGCGTCGTTCCCAACGTGCTTCCCGCCGTGATGGGCTTCGGCATTTGGGGATTGACCGTCGGACAGGTGGGGCTCTCGCTTTCCGTGGTGGCGGCCATGACCATAGGCATCGTCGTCGACGACACGGTGCACTTTCTGGCCAAGTACCGCCGCGCACGGCGCGACTACGGCCATGACCCCGAGAACGCGGTACGCTATGCCTTCGAGACGGCCGGCCGGGCGTTATTCACGACAACGCTGGTGCTCGTGGCCGGTTTTCTGATATTCGCATTTTCTCCGTTCATTCCCACCGCACAGGTTGGCGTCCTGGTTGCCATGATCATCGGTTTCGCACTCATCGCCGACCTGTCGCTTTTGCCGGCGCTATTGACGACGGTAGACCGAAGTTCCGAGGAGGCTGCAAAGAGTCATGTTCAACAATCCGTTTAACTCGTTTCACGATACGGTTGCCGAAGCAAAGGAAGAGCGCGAACAACTCGACCGGCTGTTGACGATTTCCACACCGCGGGAGCGTCTGCTCGTAGCCGCCATCGCGCTGTTGCTATCGGTGGTACTTGGCTGGCTCTTTCTCGGTAACGTGAACCGGAGCCTCGCATTCGAAGGCGTTCTGGTCGAGCCGGAAGAAATCCCGGTCGACGGCAACCGGTCTGTCCAGGCGCTGGTGTGGATCAGGAGCGATGTCGGGCAGCAGATCGTCCCCGGCATGCCGGCGGCACTCGAGTTGGCCATGGCTGACGGCGAACGTGGCAAACTTGACGGAGAGATCGCGACGATAACGGCCCTGCCCCTTTCGGAGGAAGTCGCGGCGCTCGGGCCCGCGCCGCCGGTATCCGCGCACCGCCTGGCCATCTTGCTTGATGCAGACACGGATCGCGCTTCCCTTGCCGGCAGCAAGGCCCGGATCGTCATCGGGCTCGGCGGGCAGCCTCCAGCCACGATTTTCGGGATGAGGCGATAACGGGATGCCGCCGCGCGCCTCCAAGGGAGGAAGCAAACGAAGGGCGTCAGAGCCCTCGAAGCAAAGGGTAACCACACCGATCCTGTTGCAGATGCACGCCACGGAATGCGGCGCCGCCAGTCTGGGCAGCGTCTTGGGCCATTTCGGGCGTTTCGTGCCGCTTACGGAACTGCGCGACAAGTGCGAGGTCAGCCGGGACGGCAGCAGCGCCGCGAGCATCGCGCGCGCCGCCAGGCATTACGGTCTCGAGTGCAAGGGGCTCAGCGTGCGCGCCGACCAACTGAAGATGCTGCCGTTGCCCCTGATCCTGTTCTGGCAATTCAGCCATTTCCTCGTACTCGAAGGGATCGACGACCGCAACTTCCATCTCAATGACCCGGCAACCGGACGACGCACGGTCTCCGCGGAAGAGTTCGTCAAGAGTTTCAGCGGAATCGCGCTGCGATTCAAGCGCGAAGACGACTTCAAACCCGGCGGCGACCGGCCCGGGCTGCTCACCCAATTGTGCAACCTGCTCGACGGGTCATGGAGCGTACTTGCGGGGGTGATTGCCTGCGCAACCATGCTGACATTGCTGGCACTGCTCGTTCCCGCATCGCTCGGTGTTTTCGTGGACGACGTCCTGGCGAATCATGGGCCCTGGGGCGGTCTGGTTGCCGCCCTGCTTCTCGGCGGTGTCCTTGTCTACGTCCTGTCCCTGCTCAAGCACCGATTCCTCAAGCGGTTCGCAGTCCGGATTTCCGTGACCGGCTACAACCGTGGCTTGTCCAGGCTGCTGCGGTTGCCGGTGCAGTTCTTTCACCACCGGCTGGTCGGCGACCTGACCGACCGGGTTTCCTCCATTGACCGAGTCGCGAAAAACCTGACGGACCAGTTTCTCGTGCTCATCGTCGACATGGCGATGAGCGCGATCCTGCTGGCGGTCATGCTGGCCTACGATGTCCTGCTCTCGTTGATCGTGGTGTCGCTGGCTGTCTTGCACGGTGTACTGGCGCATTTCCTCAACGCGCGGCGTGCCGTTCGCAGCCAGGCGATGAGGCGGGAACAGGGATTGCTGATCGGTGTCGGCATGCAGATGCTGAGCCATGCGGACAACCTGCGCATGACCGGATCGGACGACCGGTTCTTCTCCCGCTGGAGCGGTCAGCAGGCCCGCGAACTGCATGCGCGCCAGCTCCACTCAGAACTGGGCTCCCTCAATACCGCTCTTCCGGGCCTGATCGCCATGCTGCGCGCTGCGGCGATCCTGGGTGTCGGGGGAGGTTTGGTCATGACAGGACAAATGAGCCTGGGCACGCTGGTCGGGTTCTATATCCTCGCGGAGCTGTTTCTGGCCCCGGTCGGGCGATTTCTGGAGTTTGCCGACAAACGCCAGGCGCTGGAGACCGACCTGCAGCGCCTGGAAGACATCTCGAGCACGGCGGAAGACCCCGTATTCAGCCGCCGGAGTCCGGAATCGGATTCGATCCCCACGTTCAACGGCCGGCTCCAGCTCGCAGGCCAACTCGAACTGCGGGACATTACCTTCGGTTACAACAAGAGCCGGCCACCCTTGATCAAGGATTTCAATCTCGAGATCAAGCCGGGACAGCGGGTTGCCGTGGTCGGCCCGAGCGGTTCCGGAAAGTCGACCCTGGCGCGCCTGGTTTCGGGCATCTATCAGCCGTGGTCGGGCGAAATCTTTTTCGACGGCCATCCCCGGGACGAAATTCCCGAGGAAGTGCTGCGCCGGTCCGTTTCCATGGTCGATCAGGAGGTCGTGCTGTTTTCCGCATCGGTGCGCGACAACATTACCTTGTGGAACCCGGCCGTACCGGACGAGGTCATCGTCGGCGCCACTCGGGATGCCTGCATTCATGACGAGATCCTGGTCAGGCCGCAGGGATATGCGACCCTCGTCGAGGAGGGCGGCGCGAATTTCAGTGGGGGCCAGCGGCAACGGCTGGAGATCGCCCGTGCGCTGGTAGGCAATCCGACCGTGCTCATCCTGGACGAGGCGACCAGCGCCCTCGATGCCGCGACGGAAGAAACCGTCGACGATGCCCTGCGGCGGCGCGGCGTCACCTGCCTGATCGTGGCCCACCGGCTGAGCACCGTGCGCGATTGCGACGAGATCATTGTGCTGGAGGCGGGCGTCGAGGTGCAGCGCGGTACCCACGACGAGTTGATTGCGGACGAGGACGGCGCCTATCACAAGCTGGTGAAGTCGGGCTGATGGCTGATACAGGCCCGAAACACGCCTCGCTCGCCGAACTCGCTGCGCGCTCTGGCACACCCGTGCCCTGCGCCGGCAACCTGCCGTTGAATCTCGACGACGAGGAAAGCGTCTGGTTCATCGATCGGGGCGTTGTCGATCTGTTCCTGGTGGAATTCAGAGACGGTGTGGAGCAGGCGGCGCCGCAGCACCTCCTGCGCCGCGAAGCCGGCAGCCTGCTTCCGGGTGTCGCACCGGACGAACAGGACGGCAACGAGAAGGACACGACGCTCAGCCTGATCGCCAAGGGATTGCCGGGCACCCTTCTGAAACGCCTGCCGACGGCCAGGCTGTCCGGGGTCTACCCGTCGGAACTTGCGGAACAGATCGACACCTGGCTGAGCGACATCACCGACACGTTGTCACGTTTCGCAAGCCGCCTTCCGCGTCCGACCGCCCTTGCCGAACCCGGCCTGACCCAGACCCTGGGACCCTGCACGCTATCCGCACGGCGAGGCGTGGTCTGGGTATCCGAGCCGTCACGCGGCGCCAGCCTCTTCATGGACATGGTCGACCAGGCGGAACTCGCCGAGGCAAGTAGCCCGCGCGAAGCGGTGCTGCCGTTGACGCGGACTAGCTGGCTTACCCTGTTCGGCGAGGCGAGGGTTTCAGGCCGGTCCACCGAAACGCTGGCGCAGCAGGGAAAGCTGCTGCCGGCCCTGGCCACGTTTCATGCGGTTGCATTCAACCTGGAACGCCTCAACCGCCGGCTGGCCGTGGTCGATGACGCGAACCTCGAACGAGAACGGACCACCAGCCGCCGCACGGCCGAACGAGCTGCCAGAGCGCGGCTTTTCAATATCTATGACCTGCCGGTCGACCGGGATGACCAGGTCGAGGACACGGCGTTGGCGGACGCCCTGCAAAGCATCGGCCGCCACCAGGGAATCGAATTCAGGATTCCCTCGCGCTCGGGACCGTCCGATTCCCCCGTCGGCCTTGTTGACATTCTCGACACATCGGGCGTGCGCGCCCGGCGTTTGCGACTCAACGCCAGGCGCAACTGGTGGCGCGGTGACAGCGGCGCGATGCTGGCATTCCGCGCCGAAGACGGACAGCCCGTGGCGCTCCTGCCCGGAACACTGGGCGGATACCGTGAGGTCGACCCGGTCACCAGGCGCAGCGTGCGGGTCACGGCAGCTCGCGCCGGGGCCCTTGCGCCGGAAGCCTGGATGTTCTATCGGCCGCTGCCGGAAGGTAACGTCGAAACGGCCGACCTGATGAACATGGCCCTTCGCGGCTCGGGCGGGGACCTGGTGCGGCTGGTCCTGGCCGGGCTTCCGGGCGGGCTGATCAAGCTGCTGCCGGCACTCGCACTTGGGTTTGTTGCCAGTCATGTTGCCGCAGGAGGAAGCGCCGGGGCACTCTATGCCCTCGCGGTGGCGCTGGCCGGGTTCGGCCTGCTCGGAGCACTGCTGCAACTGCTGCAAAGCACGGCGATGATGCGGCTGGAAGGGCGCTCGGCCTCCAGGGTCGAAGCAGCATTCTGGGATCGCCTGATGCGCCTTCCGCCAAGCGTTCTGAACCGCCATTCCGCAGGAGACCTGGCCATGTCGGGCATGACGTTTCAGAATCTTCGCGACGGCTTGCAGGGTGTCGTCGCCGACAGCCTGCTGTCCTTCATCTTTCTGCTGCCGGTTTTCGGTGTCATCTTCTTCTACGATGACACCCTCGGCCTCATCGCCCTGGTATTCAGCCTGGCTTCCCTGCTGGTCGCCGTAGCCCTTGGATTGCGCCAGATTCCACCGCACGGGCGGATGATCGGCGCGGCGCGGCGCGTAGCCGGCCGCCTGTTCCAGATCGTGGACGGTATCGCCAAGCTGCGGGTGGAAACGCGGAAGGATCGGCTTTCGCCATCTGGGCCAGCGACTACCGCGAGCAGAAACAGGCGGAACTCGAACTCGACGCGCTCGAAGGGCATTCGCGCGCGTTCGCTGCCGCCCTGCCCTTTCTTGCCGGTGGGGTATTGCTTTTCGCGGTGATGGCGGTGGGGGACCGGACCGTGCCGGTCGGCGACTTTCTCGTCGTCTATATCGTCTTCATCGCTTTTCAGTCCGCAATTGCCCGCCTCGGCGAGTCCTTCGGCACCGTAGCCGCCATGTTGCCGGCGTTCGATCAGATGCGTCCGCTGCTTGCCGCCGTTCCCGAATCCGAGGTGGCGGGAGAGCCGGTCGACCGCCTGGGTGGCGAGCTTCTGTTCGACCGCATTTCATTCCGCTACGACCCCGACGGCCCGCTGGTTCTCGACGATGTCACCATTCGCGCTCGTCCCGGCGAATTCGTGGCGATCGCCGGCGAGTCCGGCGCCGGCAAGAGCACGCTGTTCCGGCTCGCACTCGGCATAGACCGGCCTTCGGCCGGTGCGGTGTACTACGACGGACGGGATCTCCGGCACCTGAACCTGAAACAGGTGCGCCGCAGGATCGGCGCGGTTCCGCAATCGGTCGGGCTCCATCCCCAGGATCTCTGGGAC
>CAZWZH010000201.1:0-6240 GCA_964638775.1 uncultured Pseudomonadales bacterium | reverse complement strand
GCGGCGGACAGTATGCGCTCCCGCCGCCGCAGTTGCCGTTCAGTCAGGTTGCGCACGGCTCAGGGCTCCGGCGGCCGCTCGACCCGGCCGAGCACGTCCTGGAAGCTGCGCCGAAGTTCGCGCTTCAACCAGCCCAGCATCTTTTCGACCGGAACCTTGGGCCCGTCCACGATGCGTGCCATGGCCATGCCCTCGAGCAGGTACAGGGTCAGATAGCCTGCCCGTTCGAAGGCTTCCGACAGCGCCAGGTCGGGAAAGATCTTGCGGGTATTCTCTACCCAGGCGGCCTGAAAGTCGTCAAGAGCGGGCAGCAGCACCTTTTCCAGTTCCCTGTCGGTGCGCGCCGCCATCTTCAATTCCATGAACACCACGAAAACGGGCGTGTTGAGCTGTTGCCAGTAGGCGTCGATGCCTTCCTCGACGCGGCTGTAGACGGCACCCCTCTGTACCGACGTTTCCTCCTCGACGAACATTTCCAGCCGCTTGCGGTTGAGGTGCAGCACCGTTGCCTTGATCAGCTCCAACCGCGTCGGAAAGTGGTGCAGCATGGCCCCCCGGGAAACGCCGGCCTTGTTTGAGACGTGTTCCGTGGTGGTGTTGCGGTAGCCGAGCTCGAAGAAGCACTCGACAGCGGCGTCCAGGATCGACGTGCGCGTCAGTTCGCTCTTGGTCTGCTGCCAGGTTTTGGCGCGAGCGGGTTCGGATGACATGACGGATTCCAGGCCGGTTTGACGTTATTATCACGCAATAGGCATTTTGTGGTAAGTGCGCATCGCGGCATGCTGCGCCCCGGGTGGCAGGGGCGGCCCGGAACAGGCACTTGGGATGGAAACCGTGACCAGCGAAATTCTATTGATCACCAAGGGACACCCATTCGAACGGGAACCGTTTTTCGCCCTGTTCGACGCCATGCCCGGCTTCAACTGGACACACGTCGAACAGCCCGCGGCACAGGTCTTCTTCGACCCCGAGCGGGCGAAAGACTACGACGCATACGTACTCTACGACATGCCCGGTATCCGCTTCCTGCCGGACCGGGAACCCGAATTCGCGGAGCCCCCGGAAGCATACAGGGAAGGATTCCGGGCACTGCTCGAGGCCGGCCACGGCTTTGTTTTCCTGCACCACGCCATCGCCGGATGGCCGGCTTGGGAAGAGTACGCGCACATTCTGGGCGGCCGCTTCCTCTACATGCCGGGCGTGCTCCGGGGCACGACACGCCAGGATTCCGGCTATCGCCACGACATCGAGCACAGGGTGCGCAAGCTCAGGGACCACCCCGTCACCCACGGCCTCCCGCCGACGTTCCCGATCACCGACGAGCTGTACCTCTACGAAGTGTTCGAAGAGGATGTGGAGCCGCTGCTCGCCAGCGACTACGCCTTCACCCGCGACAACTTCCATTCCGCCGCCCGGGTCGTGGGAAAGGGCACCGCCAACGCCAGGATGTTCGACAACGAGGGCTGGGACCACCCCGACGGCAGCAGCCTGATCGGCTGGACCAGAACCGAGGGGTCGAGCCGCATCGTCTACCTGCAATGCGGAGACGGGCCCACCGCATACGCCAACGAGCATTTCCGTCGACTCATTGCCAACGCCATCGCCTGGGTCAGTCCGAGCGAGCAATCATTAGCCCGGCAATCGGCACGTTGATCCGCAGGGAACACTTGCAGTTCTCGGTGCCCGAACGAAGAAACCGTCTTGACTGACCTTTTTCGCGCTCCTATGCTCGCTTCCTTTCGGGAGGCCCGGCTTCGCCGGCAAGGACTCATACAATGACGGTTTACAGAAAGATCGAGCGGTTCGCAGACCCGCAGACGTCGAAAACGCCCGCCCAGAAAGAGCCGGACCCGGATCTGGGCAATGATTTCATTCCCAAGGAGCGCTATACGTCGCCCGAGTTCATGAAGCTCGAATGGGAACGGCTCTGGACCAAGGTATGGCTGATGGGCGCCTGGGAAGGCGATCTCAGGAACCCCGGCGATTACGTCACCCACAAGATCGGCAACGAGCACATCGTCATCACCAAGGACGAGAATCACCGGTACAACGCCTTCTACAACGTCTGTTCCCACCGGGGCAACCAGGTGGCCTACGGCAAGGGCGGCAACACCGATACCTTCCGCTGCTCCTACCACCTGTGGGAATACAACCTGCGCGGCGAACTCATCCATGTGCCAGACGCCGAGACCTTTCCCCAGGGCGCACCCTGCGACAAGCTCTCCATCGTCAGGCTCCCCTGCGATAGCTGGGGCGGCTGGGTCTGGTACAGCCTGAACCCGGATGCGGAGCCGCTACGCGACTACCTCGGCATGATCCCGGAACACCTCGATCCCTATCACTTCGACCGCATGACGCTCATCAACGACGTCACGGTGGAATGGGACTGCAACTGGAAAACCTCCGTGGACGCCTTCAACGAGACCTATCACGTCTTCGGCACCCACCCCCAGCTCAAGACCATGCTCGAGGACATGGACGTGCAGATCGACTGCTACGAGCGGCACAACCGCTACCTGATTCCCTTCGGCTGCGTGAGCACCCACATCGAGGACGGCACGATGATCACGGAGGAACTGAAGGACTACATGCGCATGAACATGCTCGACCCGGACTCCTACAAGGGCGACGGGCTGGGCGTGCGGCGCGCGGTGCAGTTGAACTGGCGGAAGATCTCCAGGGGCATGGGCTACGACTTCGACGACCTGAACGACGACCAGCTCTCGGACGACTATCACTACCTCATCTTCCCGAACATCACGATGAACATTCACTGCAACAGCGTGATGGTCTTCCGGCAGCGGCCCCACGAGACCGACCCGAACAGGATGTACTACGACCTGCAGAACTACGCGCTCATCCCGAGCGAGGGTTCGGATGCCGCCGAGCGGGGCAGCGTGCCGGTAAGGCAGGTTCGCTCGGAAGTTCCCATCGGCATGGAACGCCCCGAACACCGGCAGTTCAAGCACGGCGAGGAGTCCATCGGCGAGGTGCTCGACCAGGACGCCTCCAACCTGGCCATGGTGCAGAACGGCATGAACTCGACAGGGTATCGCGGCCTCTGGATCTCCAACCAGGAACTGCGCATCCGGCATTTCCACAAGACCATCGACGACTACGTCCACCGCAACCCCATCAAGTGGATGTAAGGGGGGCAGTATCCCCGGTCGGCGGCACGGCGGCGTGCCGGGGTCGTTGTTGATGCGCGGTGTGCCGTCCATGCTGCGAGCCTTGGGTGTCCGCGGGTGAAACCGGCCGTTACCATCGCGCAGGTCGGCGAAGGCGAAATGACCGGCTGCGTCATCGACGGCGTCAAGGTGCTCGTCTGCCAGGTGGAAGGGCGGTTCTATGCCGTTCACGACCGGTGCAGCCATGCGCGGGAGACCCTGCACAAGGGTACCCTGGTCGGTCACCAGGTGCGCTGCCCCCTGCACGGCGGCCGCTTCAACGTGCGTACCGGCGCCTGCGAGGGCCCGCCGGCGATAAACCCGATTCAGACATTCCCCCTGATGCTGGAACGTGGCAGAGTGCACGTCGATGTATCGGGGTTGGAAGAGCGTCCGCGGCCACGGTTCGGCCCGCTCGCCTGATCGAGACCTTTCCCTGAACCAGCAAAACCAGTAACTGGAGGACACATCATGGATCTGCAACTGAACGGTATGAACGCGCTGATCACCGGCGGCAGCCGGGGCATCGGCCGGGCCATTGCCGAGGCAATGGCCGCCGAGGGCGCCAACGTCGCCATCTGCGCCCGGGGCGAAGACGGCGTGAATGCCGCCGTGGAGTCGCTTTCCGCCAAGGGCGTCACCGCCTTCGGCCAGGCGGTGGACGTGGGCGACGGCGATGCGCTGAAAGCCTGGGTGGAAGCCTCGGCGCAAGCGCTCGGCGGCATCGACAACATCGTCTCCAACGTTTCCGGCGGCAACGGGCGCACCGAGGAAAACTGGCGCTCGAACTTCGAGCACGACATGCTCGGCACCGTGCGCATGGTGGAGGCCGCCATGCCGCACCTGGAGAAGTCCGGAAACGGCAGCATCCTGGTGATCTCCACCACCGCGGCCATCGAGACCTTTATCGGCCCCCATTCCTACAACGCCATCAAGGCGGCGCTCTTGAACTACTCGGGCGCGCTCGCCCAGGAAGCCGGCGCCAAGGGCATCCGCGTGAACGCCATCTCCCCCGGCCCGATCATGATCGAGGGCGGCGCCTGGGACAACATCAAGAAGCACATGACGCCTTTCTACGAGCAGACGCTGGCCGGCATTCCCGTGGGCCGCATGGGCACTGCCGAAGAAGTCGCGGCCCAGGCAGCCCTGCTGGCGAGCCCGCTCGGCAGCTACACGAACGGCACCAACATCGTGATCGACGGCGGTTTCACCAAGCGCATCCAGTTCTGAGAAACGCCATGAGCGAACACAGAACGGTCAACGTGTACATGGTGGCGGCGGGCAAGTACCACGACATCGACTATGCACGGCTGGAACTGCTGAAGCTCCTGGCGGAGGACGAGCGCATCCGGGTGCAGGTGGCGGCGGACTACCACGACCTGGAGGCCATCGGCGAATCGGACTTTCTCGTCACCTATACCTGCGACCTGGTGCCGGAGGACGAGGAACAGGTGGCGCTGCGCGACTACATCGCCTCCGGCAAGAGCTGGTTCGCGCTGCACGGCACCAACGCCATCCTGCGGTTCCTGGAGGACGGGCGGGTGGATACGCCGGAGATCGCCCCGGTGCTCATGGAGACGCTGGGCACCCAGTTCATGGCGCATCCGCCCATCCAGCCGTTCAGGGTGACGGCGGCGGACCCGGACCACGAGCTGGTGAAGGGCGTCGGCGAGTTCGAGACGGACGATGAGCTGTATCTCTGCAAGGAACATGGCGACCTGCACGTTCTGCTGAAAACCCACTTCACCGGCGATGCCTCGTCGTTTGTACAGGGGGTGCCGGAGAACTGGGCGGAGGACAAGCCGCGCCCCGTCTACTACATCAACAGGGTGGGCGAGGGCGAGGTGCTCTATCTCAACCTGGGGCATTGCCGGGGGCACTACGACATGCAGCCGCTGATGGATTTCTACCCGGTCATCGAGCGGGGAAGCTGGGAGCGGGAGGAGTACTACGAGTTGCTGCGACGGGGCATCCGCTACTGCGCGGACCGCATCGCGGCCTGACCGTTGCGCCTGCTTCCCGAACCGGGAGCGGTTTCGGAAAGAGGATGCGGGGCCAGTCGGCGCCCCCCGGTGTCGGAGCGTTCCGCGGCGGGAAACTTGATTTGCCGAAAGCGCGAGCCGGATTGATTTGAGGTGATGTCATGAGCAAGCCGTTCCGCTTCGGCGTGCAGTCCTTCAACGCCGAGAGCGGCGAGGACTGGGCGGGCCAGGTACGGCGGGCGGAGGAACTCGGATACTCCGCGTTTCACCTGGCCGATCACCTGATCGGCCCGGGCCCGGCGCTCGAGCGGTCGAACCATCCCATCCAGAACCTGGCCGCGATCCCCGCCATGGCCTATGCGGCAGCCGTCACCAGCAGCATTCACATCGGCTGCCGGGTGTTCTGCATCGATTACCACAACCCGGTGGTGCTGGCGAAATCCGCCATGACCATCGACATGCTGTCCGGCGGCCGCCTGGAGTTCGGGCTCGGGGCGGGCTGGCTGAAGGACGAATACGCCGCCATCGGCCTGCGCCTCGACCCACCCGCCCAACGCATCGACCGGTTGGCCGACGTCGTCGAGGGCATCAAGGCCTTCCGCGGGGAAGGGCATGCGAACGTGGTGAACGGCACGCTGAACTGGAGCGAATTCGAGGGCCTGCCTAAACCGGTTTCCAAACCGCCCATCATGATCGGCGGCGGCAGCCCGAGGGTGTTGCGGCTGGCGGGCCGGGAGGCGGATATCGTCAGCCTCAATTTCAACAACCGGGCAGGCATCATCGGGCCGGACGGCGTGCAGATGTCCACGGAGGAGGAAACCCGCAAGAAATTGCGTTGGATTCGCGAAGGTGCGGGCGAGAGGTTCGAGGATCTCGAAATCGAGATCGGCGCCTACTTCACATTTGTCATGGACGACCCTTCACCGGTGCTCGCCGGGTTCGCGCAGATTTTCGGTATCGACGAGGCGGAGATGGCGCGCCACCCGCACATGCTCGCCGGTGGCGTCGATGCGATCTGCGATGAACTCGAGCGGCGCCGTGAACGGTTCGGCATTTCCTATTTCACCGTGGGGGCCGACACCATGGACGCC
>CAZWZH010000200.1:0-13771 GCA_964638775.1 uncultured Pseudomonadales bacterium | reverse complement strand
GGTTCAATTGACATCCCGATCCCAGAACAGGAGGTCTGTTCCGACCTATTCATGAATGAACGTAGCGAGGCTGGCAAGATTCGTGAAAGCACCAGGTGGCGCGGACCAGAGCGCGCTTAACGCGCGCCATCGGCACGTTGTGCACCCGGCGGGAGCACGCCCGGTGATTTCGCTGCCATTGACGGCCGCAGCAGTTTGTTCATGAACAGGTCGGGCCAGAACCGCATGCAGAGTGACCACCGCTTCCAGGCTGCCTTAGAAGCGCACGTCAGGGCTGCCATCGAAGAGGATGTCGGCTCCGGCGATATCACCGCGGAGCTGGTGCCAGGGTCAGCCTCGGCCCGGGCGCGGGTCTTCACCCGCGAAGCCGGGGTATTCTGCGGCAAGCCCTGGGTGGCCGAGACCTGCAGGCAGATCGAGCCCCGCATCGAATTGCATTGGCTTGCCGGCGACGGTGACGATATCGCCCCCGACCAGGTTCTGCTGGAACTCGCCGGTCCCGCGCGCGGCCTGCTCACCGCGGAACGAACCCTGCTGAACTTTGCGCAACTGCTCTCGGGCGTCGCGACGAGAACCCGCCGCTTCGTCGCGATGGTCCAAGGTACGCCCGCCACGCTGCTCGACACGCGCAAGACACTGCCTGGCCTGCGCCTCGCCCAGAAATACGCCGTGCGTTGCGGCGGCGGCGAAAACCATCGACTGGGGCTGTTCGACGCGTACCTGATCAAGGAGAACCATATCGTCGCGGCCGGCTCCATACGGGCTGCGGTGGCAATGGCGCGCACGCTCAACCCCAAGGTTCGGCTGGAAGTGGAAGTGGAGTCGGCAGCCGAACTCGACGAAGCGGTTACCGCTGGCGCCGACCTGATCATGCTGGACAACTTCTCGGCGGAGGAATGCGCGGATGCGGTCGCCAGGACCCGCGGCAAGGCGAAGCTCGAGGCGTCCGGGGGTATCGACGAAGGCTCACTTGCCGCCATCGCCCGAACCGGGGTGGACTACATTTCCGTCGGCAGCCTCACCAAGGCGGTCCGGCCGCTTGACCTGTCGATGCTCTTCGTGGACGCGCCTTGACACCCGCAACGGCGGTGGCGCTTCGAAACCCCGGCAATCGCCTCGGCATTGCCGACTGGAAGCGTCAGGTCTCGGATTTCGAGCCGTCGCTTATGCCGAACTCCCGCAGCACTTCAGCGTTGTGTTCACCCAGCCTGGGCGCGCGGCGATAGAACCCGGTCGGTTTCCCCAGGAACTTGACGGGGTTGCCGACAATGGCAACTTCCGGGTTGTCCCCCGGAAGCTGGAACCGGGTGATCATGTCCCGTGCCGCCACATGCGGGTCGGCAAAGATGTCCGCCGCGGTATTGACCGGACCGCAGGGAACCCGCCCGCCCAGCTCGGCGATGATTTCCCGCTTGGTACGAACCGAAGTCCACTCTGAAATCGCCTGCTCGACGAACTCCAGGTTGTCAGTGCGCACAAACGGATTGCTGAAGCGCGGATCGTCGATGAGATCCTCGCGGGCCATCACCTCACAGAGAATCCGCCAGTGCGCCGGCCCCGGCGCGGCGATGGCGACACTGCCGTCCGCCGCCGGGAATATGCCGAACGGCGCCAGTTTGGGGTGATGCCGGTCGCGCGGCGGGAGTTCGGCCCGGCTGTACCCGAAATTCGCCACCACCGTCTCGCTGAATGCCAGCACCGCATCGTACATGGCCACATCGAAAAACTGCCCCTCCCCGGTTCGGCGTGCCTGCCCCACCGCGGCCAAAAGCCCCAGAGCCAGCAGCGTGCCCGGATAGATGTCGCCGGCGCTGACGCCCGAGGGATAGCCGCCCCCATCCTCCGGGCCGGTGATGCCGACCAGCCCGCCCATGCTTTGCGCAACGATGTCATAGGCGGGCCAATCCGCATACGGGCTCTTGCCGGTTCGGGGGTCGCCGAATCCGCGCAGCGCCCCATACACGATCTTTGGATTGCGTTCCCTGACGGCCTCGTAGCCGACGCCGAGACGGTCCATCACCCCAACGCGCATGTTCTCGACGATGGCGTCCGCCCGTTCGCACAACAGGAGCAGGGTCTCGCGGTCGTCTTCCTGCTTGAGATCGAGCACGACACTGCGCTTGTTGCGGTTTATGCTGGCGAAGTAGCCACCGAAATCAACGCCGGCGGAGGGTTCGGTTCCCGGATTGGCGTAGTCCGGCGGCAGCGGGCCGACGGTGCGGGAGCCGTCTCCCCGGGGCGGTTCGATCTTGATGACATTCGCCCCCATATCGGCGAGCAGGGCAGTGCCGAAGGGGCCGGCCAGGGCCATCGTGCAGTCGACGATGACCAGATCGCTTAACGGTCCGGAGCGCTGGGTTGTGGCATCTCCCACAATGGTCATTTCTTCTGGATCACGAAGCGTGGGCCGGCAAGAATCCGGCCGGTCATCATGCCCGGCAGCGCCACCAGGCCCACCGCCAACAGCGCGTTGATCTGGGGGCTCAGGGCCGCATCGAGAGTAGCACGACTGGCCTCCTTTCGCAGGACGCCATGACCGAGTTCCGCCTCGAACCGGTCTGCGGTAGGGCTTATGGTGTTCATGGAATTGGAAAATAGCATCCCCGCGACAAGCACCGCCAGGTTTACGATGGGCATCAACTCCAGTTCCATGGTCGGGATACCGTTAGAATGGCCTCGCGATGGTAGCGCATCGGAATCGCGCCGGATGGCGCTTCAAGCCACGTCCCGTACGAAGAGATGGCTTCCACACCAAACCGGTACACTCACATCCTTTTCGATCACGACGGCGTATTGGTCGATACGGAGCCACTCTACTACTGCGCCACCCGGGATTGCCTCGCACAACTCGGCGTCGACCTCGCCCTGCCCGAATACCTCGAAAGAATGACCACCGGCGCGAGTTCCTGGGACCTCGCCCGCCGCCAGGGCGCCAGGGAAGGTGACATCGAGTACTGGCACGCGCGGCGAAACGTTCTGTACCAGGATCTGCTCGCCTCCGAGCCCATTGACATCGAGGGCGTGGAAGAAGCGCTTGCCCGACTTGGCAAGCACCTCGGCCTTGCCATCGTGACCACAGCCCTCCCCGAGGACTTCGCCATCATTCACCGCAACCGCAATATCGTGCGGCACGTTGACTTCGTGCTAACCCGGGACGCCTACCGGCGCAGCAAGCCGCATCCCGATCCGTACCTGGCCGCACTCGAAAGATTTGGTATCGGTCCCGACTGCGCGCTCGCCGTCGAGGATTCCGAGCGGGGCCTGCGCGCAGCGGTAGCGGCCGGGATAGACTGCGCGGTCGTGCACAACGCATTCACCGCCGGGCAGGACTTTTCACTGGCAAGCTACAGGATCGAGAGTTTGGGCGAGTTGGCCGATCGTATCCTGGCCGCGACCATTCAGGACCAGGCGCGGCTGCACTTGAGGGACGCCTGATGCCAAATCGATTCGTTTTTACAGATTTTACATAACCTATTGATTTCATTGGTGCCGGAAGGCGGACTCGAACCGCCGACCTACTGATTACGAATCAGCCGCTCTGCCGTCTGAGCTATTCCGGCACCGGGAAGGGCGCGCAGGATAGCGCCTTTCGGCGGTGCCGGGAAGGCGGCAGCGGCCTTCAGCAGCGGGTTCTTGCCGGCATCTCCATGCATACGCGGGTGCCTTCCACGGAGACTGCGGTGACCCGGTAGGAATCGACACCGCCGGGCACAATGCTGTAGGAAGCGCCATCGTCCGATTTGGGGCGCCAGCCGATTGTCTCGGCGATTGCATCGGTATTCGCTGCCGTTTGCAGATAGGCGCCGGTGCGCAGGCGATAGTCTTCCTGGAACACTTCCATGGTGCCGACATTGGCGACGAGCGCCCCTTCCCGGGAGGTACGGATGTAACCGTCATAGGCCGGAAGCGCAATGGCTGCGATCAATGCGACGATGGCGACGGTAACCATCAACTCGAGCAGCGTGAAACCGTCATCCCCGCACCTGTGCCGCCGGCCCCAACCTGGCGGCGGACGGCACAATCGGTTCCGCATCGCCCCCAACCGCGATTCGCCCATGACGATCGGCTCATTCCGATCGAAAAAAGAGTGGTCGACGCGGGGCATCGGCATCAAATGTCACTCCAGTTCGCACTTCTGGAATCCGTCGCGGTGAACCCGTAGATGATCGGCCGTTCAAACGTGACCGACCAGTCGCCCGCGGCCAGGGTACCGGTTACCGCTACGCCGATAGCGCCTGTGTTTCCGTCGCCATTGCCTTCGACGTAGGGGTCGCCGCCGCCGGGCGCGGTGCCACCATTGCCGTTGAGCAATGCCACTAAGCCAGCCTGGGTGTAGTCCCCCGTGGCATCCGCATCCGTCAGGTTGGCGATGCGCCCCACGGACAGGTCGGTTTGCACCTTGCGCAGTTCCACTTCGGCAAACCGGACGGCGCCCTCGTAGTGCGAGGTGACCTTGGCCATGTTGGAATTCTCCACGTAATCCTGGTACGCGGGAATCGAGATCGCGGCAAGAATGCCGATGATCGCGATGACGATCATGACTTCGACCAGCGTGAATCCTTTCGTGTCGGTGTGTTTCGTTTTCATTCGGGTCATTCGGGTCATTCGGGTTTCTCCTTGGAAATGCCGGCCGACAGGTGCGGCGGGGCGGTTAGAACAAGTTTCCGGGACAACTTAGCCCCGCTGCGCAGCCATTCATGCCGGACAGGCACCATCAATTCCCAGCGCCATCCGCACCAGGTGCTGTAAGCCCTTGGCCATTGCGCGTGTTTCCCGTCGATAATCGCGGCATCCGGCCACAATGGACTGTATGGATTTCCTTATCGCCCCCGATATGGGCAATGGCTGTCGCAATCTATCGCTTTGTTCCGATTGCCGAGCCCGGTTTCGGCGAGCAACACTGGTTTTCGAACGCGATGACCGCGAAGCGGGGAACCAGACGATCCATGTCCATCGAGGCTTTCGGTCGCAAGGGCCAGGAAACCGGCCGGTTCGCGCCGTCGGGCATTCCTGTTGAAAGCGCTGCCCGGGAACTCGGGCTTCCGCTTCTCGACCTCTCCGCGTTCGACCCGGAATTTCTTCCCCGGGACCTGTTCAGCGAGCCGCTGACTCCGGAGTTACCGGCGCTGCCCCTGATGAAACGCGGCAAGAGCCTTTTCCTGGCGATTTCCGACCCTTCCAACCAGCGAGCCATCGACGACCTGCGCTTTCGCACCGGCCTGAGTGTCGAACCCGTGCTGGTCGAACAGGGCAAACTCGCTGCATTGATCGGCCGGCTGACGGAGCCCGCCCGGAACGACGGGCTCGGCGAACTGGAAGGCGACGGCCTCGAAGAGTTCGACTTGGCCGCCTTCGAACCCGACGAAGAGGAACAGGAGGCCGAGGCGGCAAGCGCCGCCGACGACACGCCCGTCGTCCGCTTCGTAAACCGGATGCTGCTCGACGCCATCAAGCGGGGCGTGTCCGATATCCACTTCGAGCCCTATGCGTCGAGCTACCGGGTCCGATTTCGCACCGACGGCATACTGCACGAAGCTTCGGCGCCCCCGGCCCAGCTCGGCAAACGCCTGGCCGCCCGGCTCAAGGTGATGTCGGCGCTCGACATCTCCGAGCGCCGGATTCCCCAGGACGGCCGCATCAAGATGAAGCTCTCGAGAACCCGCGCTATCGACTTCCGCGTGAACACGCTGCCGACGCTATGGGGCGAGAAGGTGGTACTGCGGGTGCTCGACCCCGACAGTACCCGCATGGGCATCGACAGCCTCGGCTTTGACGAGGCCCAGAAGGCGCTCTTCCTGGAGGCGCTGCAAAGCCCTCAGGGGATGATTCTGGTCACCGGGCCCACCGGCAGCGGAAAGACGGTGACACTCTACTCCGGCCTCAACCTGCTCAACACGCCCGAGCGAAACATCGCAACGGCGGAAGACCCGGTGGAAATCAACCTCGACGGCATCAACCAGGTTAACGTCAATCCGAAGGTGGGGCTCGATTTCGCCGCCGCGCTACGCGCCTTCCTGCGGCAGGACCCGGACGTGGTGATGGTCGGCGAGATCCGCGATGTCGAAACCGCGGAGATCGCCGTCAAGGCGGCGCAAACGGGCCATCTTGTTCTTTCCACCCTGCATACCAACTCCGCCGTCGCCACGCTCTCGCGCCTGCGCAACATGGGAATCCCCGCGTTCAACCTTGCGACTTCGGTCGACCTGATCGTCGCCCAGCGCCTTGCCCGGCGACTGTGCACACACTGTCGGCGGGAAGCGGCACTGCCCGCCGAGACGCTGCTCGCGGAAGGGTTCACGGCCGGCGAAGTCTCCGCGGGATTCCGCCTCCATCAACCCGGCGAAGGCGGCTGCGAAGCCTGCAACAACGGCTATCGGGGGCGGGTGGGCATCTATGAGGTGGTAAAGGTCACTCCGTCGCTGGCCCGCCTGATCATGAAGGAAGCCGATACCCTGCAGTTGGCCGGGCAGGCAGGGGCCGAAGGCTTCCGGAACCTCAGACGCTCCGCGCTCGACAAAGCTCTGGCCGGGGTGACGAGCCTCGCCGAAGTCAACCGGGTGACCACGGCTCATCAAACGGGCCAGGAAGGGTGAGCATGGCGCGCGCGGGCGGTTTTTCCATGCGTTTCGGCGGCAGCGGCAAGCCCAAACCCGCCGACATCGCGCTGTTCACCCGGCAGATGGCGACCATGCTGCGCGCCGGCGTGCCCCTGGTACAGGCGTTCGACATCGTCGCCGACGGCTTTGACAGGCCCGCCGTTGCCGACCTCATTCGCGCCGTACGCGCCGAAGTGTCCTCCGGAGCCAGCCTGGCGGATGCGTTGCGCGCCCATCCGCGTACCTTCGATGCCCTGTACTGCAGTCTCGTGCACGCCGGCGAGCAGGCCGGCGCCCTGGAAACCATGCTCGACCGGGTGGCCACCTACCAGGAGAAAACCCAGTCGCTGAAGGCGCGGGTGCGAAAGGCGTTGACCTATCCGGCCGCCGTTATAATAGTGGCCCTTGTGGTGAGCGGTGTCCTGCTGATCGAGGTCGTGCCGCAGTTTCAGGAAATCTTCTCCGGGTTCGGCGCAGACCTGCCCCCCTTCACCCTGTTCGTCATCGGCATCTCCGAGGTGTTGCAGAACTGGTGGCCGCTGGCCTGCCTGGGTCCCGTCGCGGCGGTCGCCGGGCTGGTCGCGGCACGCCGCCGATCGCCCGGGTTCCGGAAAATCTGCGACCGGCTGGCGCTCAAACTCCCCGTTCTGGGCGGCATCGTGGAAAAATCGGCGGTGGCCCGCTACGCCCGCACGCTGGCCACCACCTTCGCCGCCGGCGTACCCCTGATGGATGCGCTCCGGTCCGCTTCAGGCGCCACGGGCAACACGGTTTACCAGCAGGCGGTGGCCGGCCTGCGGGACAGTGTCTCCACCGGTCAGCCGCTGTACGTCTCCATGCGCAGGTCGGGCGTTTTCCCCAACATGGTGGTGCAGATGGTCGCCGTGGGCGAGGAAGCCGGCGCCCTGGACGACATGCTGGCCAAGTCCGCCGCCTACTACGAGGAACAGGTGGACAACGCCGTTGACAACCTGACATCGCTCATGGAGCCGTTGATCATGGCGATACTCGGCATACTGGTGGGGGGGCTGGTGGTCGCCATGTACCTGCCGATCTTCCAGCTCGGATCCGTCGTCTCCGGGTAGGCACGGCATGAATGCGACATCACCCAATCCATACGGGGCCCGGGCAGCGGGCTCGGGGCCACGCATCGTTCGTCCCCGGTCCGTGCCCGTCACCCTGCCGGCTGCGTTGACACGATGAACCCGTACCCGCTCCTGATGCACGGATGGGCCGGCCCGCTGCTGCTTGCGCTGGGCGGCCTGATCGTCGGCAGTTTCCTGAACGTGGTGATTTACCGGCTGCCGCTCATGCTCGACCGGGAGTGGCGGCGCCAGGCACGGGAGCAACTGGGTGCACAGGATGCGGCCGAGCCGGCGGAAGAAGACACGCCGCAACTCAACCTCTTTCTCCCCGGGTCGCATTGCCCGGCCTGCGGATACGGCATCAAGGCCATCGAGAACATCCCCATCGTCAGTTGGCTGGCGCTGCGGGGGCTCTGCTCGAACTGCGGAACGGCCATCTCCCCGCGCTACCCGGTGGTGGAAGCCGTCACCGCCTGTGCGGTGCTCGCCTGTGTCGCCGCATTCGGCTGGGCCTGGCCGGCCATTGCCGCCGCCGGCTTCAGTTGCGTCCTCATCGCGCTGGCCGGCATCGATTTCGACACCCGGCTGCTGCCCGACCAGTTGACGTTGCCGCTCTTGTGGGCCGGCCTGCTCGCCAACGCTTTCGGCGGATTCACCGACCTCACCTCGGCGGTACTGGGCGCGGCCGCCGCATACCTGTTCCTGTGGGCGGTCTACTGGATATTCAGGTGGCTCACCGGCAAGGAAGGGATGGGATACGGCGACTTCAAGCTGTTCGCCGCCATCGGCGCCTGGCTCGGCTGGACGGCGCTACCCGCGGTTATCCTTGCCGCCGCCGCCATCGGGCTCGCCTACGCGCTGGCGTCGATACTGTACAAGCGGCGAACCCGCCAGGAACCTCTGCCCTTCGGCCCGTTCCTGGCCATCGCCGGCTGGTGCGTCCTGATGTTTCGCGAGGCCGGGATGAGCGCTTTACCCTTGTAGCCCGCATCCGTCCCCAGTTTTCCTCGCATGGGCATCGAGGGGCCCTCCTGCGCGGCCGCCGGCAGGCCGGGTATGCCGCCGGTCCACGGGAGCATCGCGGCAGGCGGGTGAGGCAACGCGCCTGACCGGCCCGGTCAGGTACGGTACTCCGCATTGATGCGCACGTACTCGTAGGAAAAGTCGCACGTCCAGACCGTTTCGCTGCAGGCGCCGCGACCGAGATCGATATCGACGGTGAATTCGTCCCGGCTCATGACTTCCGCGGCGGAAGCCTCGTCGTAGTCGTCCGCCACAAGGCCGCCGCGAGCGATGACCACCTCATCGATGGCCAGGGAAACGGCATCCGGATCCAGTCCGTCAACGCCGGCGCGGCCGATCGCCATGCAGAAGCGCCCCCAGTTGGGATCCCCCGCGAAGAGCGCGGTCTTGACGAGCGGCGATTCCGCCACGGTGTAGGCGACCTTCAGGCATTCCGATTCCGTAGCGCCGCCCCGTACACGCACGGTAACGAACCGAGTGGCGCCCTCGCCGTCCCGCACCAGGCGTTCGGCCAGCGCCCCCGCCACGGCGAGAAGCCCCGATTTCAGTGCCTCACAGGCCGGGCCCGGTCCGGTAATTTCCGTATTTCCCGCCTGTCCCGTCGCACACACGACAAAGGAGTCGTTGGTGGAAGTGTCACCGTCAACCGTCACCCGGTTGAACGACCGGTTCGCCACCTGCCCGGTCAACTCCTGCAACACCGGCCTGGCAATGGCGGCATCGCAGCACAGGAACGCCAGCATGGTCGCCATGTCGGGCTTGATCATTCCCGAACCCTTGGCGATGCCCGTTATGGTTACGGGTTTGCCGCCCACCTCGATGCGCGCGCTCTCGCCCTTCGGCGCGGTATCGGTGGTCATGATCGCGCGCGCCGCATCCTCCCAGCCGGCGGGCGACAGTTTCGGCACCGCCCGCTCGATCGCCGGGCGCATCGCGTCCACCGGCAGCCGTTCGCCGATGACGCCCGTCGAGAACGGCAATACGGACTCGCCGGAGCAATCCGGGCCCAGGCACTTCGCCAAATGCTCACAGAGCTCCGCCGCATCCCTGCGCCCCGGCGCGCCGGTGGCCGCATTGGCGTTGCCGCTGTTGATCAGCAGGGCGCGGAGGTTGCCGAAACGGATCCGCTCTTCGGCCAGGATCACCGGGGGTGCGCGAAACGCGTTGCGGGTGAAAACGCCGGCCACCTCGGAGCCGCGGGCAAGTTCGACAATCGCCAGGTCGTCGCGCTGCCGCTGCCCGATGCCGGCACAGGCCGTGGCCAGGCGCACGCCCGGCACCGGAGCCAGTTCGCCAAGCGGCGGGAGATTAACAGCCATGAGAGTTGCTACGCCGGGGCGACAGCCCGGATCAGGCCGCCTTGCCGTGGCAGTGCTTGTACTTCCGCCCCGACCCGCAGGGACAGGGCTCGTTGCGGCCGACCTTGCGTTCGCTTCGCACGAACGGCACCGCCTTGGCCGGCGCACCGTCGCTGGCCGCCGCGCCGTCTCCAGTACGCTGCGCGCCGGCCGGGCCCATGGCCGACGCTTCGGCGTGGGAGTAGCGCATGCGTTTCTCCGCCTGCTCCCGGCGCCGCCGCTCCGCCTCGTCCACGGCGCCCGGCGTCTCGATCTGCACCCGCGACAACAGCTTCACCACATCGCGCTTGATGTTGAAGAGCAGGTCCTGGAACAGCTCGAACGACTCGCGCTTGTACTCCTGTTTCGGCTGTTTCTGCGCATAGGCCCGCAGGTGGATGCTTTGGCGCAGGTAGTCCATGGCGGCCAGGTGCTCCTTCCACCGCTGGTCGAGTATCTGCAGCATGATCTGCTTCTCCACCAGCCGCACGTCGACGCCCTCGCTCCTCCAGAGCGAGTCCTTCCTTTCGTATTCCTCCTCCACCTGCGCGAGTATCCGCTCGCCCAGGCTCTCCTCATTGAGCGAGTCGTCGTCGTCCAGCCACCTGCGCACGGGCTGGGAGCTGGCGAATTCCGTGGCGAGCGCCTGCTCCAGGCCCTCCACATCCCATTGCTCTTCCACGCTCTGGGGCGGGACGTACTGGCTCACCGCATCGAGCACCACCTCCTCGCGGATGGCGGCCAGGGTGTCGACGATGTCGTCGGCGGCCATCAGGTCGCGGCGCTGCTGGTAGATCACCTGGCGCTGGTCGTTGGAGACATCGTCGAATTCCAGCAGGTTCTTGCGGATGTCGAAGTTGCGGCCCTCCACCTTGCGCTGGGCGCGCTCGATGGCGTTGTTCACCACCCGGTGCTCGATGGCCTCGCCCTCTTCCATGCCGATGCCCTGCATGAAGCGGCGCATCCGGTCCGAGGCGAAGATGCGCAGCAGGTTGTCTTCGACGGAGAGGAAGAAGCGCGAGGAGCCCGGGTCTCCCTGGCGGCCCGACCGCCCCCTGAGCTGGTTGTCGATGCGCCGGCTCTCGTGGCGTTCGGTGCCGACGATGTGCAGGCCGCCCGCCTCCACCACCCGGTTGTGGCGTTCCCGCCAATCCTCCTTCACGGCCCGGACACGGTCTTCGGAAGGGTCGTCGAGCGCGGCGATCTCGGCCTCCCAGTTGCCGCCCAGAACGATGTCCGTGCCCCGGCCCGCCATATTGGTGGCTATGGTCACCGTACCCGGACGCCCGGCCTGGGCAACGATGTCGGCCTCCCGCTCGTGCTGCTTGGCGTTCAGCACGTTGTGGGAAATCTTGCGCCGCTTCAGTTCCGCCGAAAGGCGTTCCGAAGAATCGATGGAGGCCGTGCCCACCAGCACGGGCTGCCCGCGCTCCATGCAATCGGTGATGTCCTCCACGATGGCGTCGTACTTCTCGTCGATGGTGAGGTAGACCAGGTCGTTGTGGTCCTCCCGGATCATCTTCATGTGCGTGGGAATGACCACCACATCCAGGTTGTAGATCTGGCGGAACTCGAACGCTTCCGTATCCGCCGTGCCGGTCATGCCGGCCAGCTTCTCGAACAGGCGGAAGTAGTTCTGGAAGGTGGTGGAGGCGAGCGTCTGGCTTTCGTTCTGAATCGCCACCCCTTCCTTGGCCTCGACGGCCTGGTGAATGCCTTCGGACCAGCGCCGCCCCGGCATGGCGCGCCCGGTGTGCTCATCGACGATGACCACCTCGCCGTTGGCAACCATGTAGTCGACGTCCCGCTTGAAGAGCGCGTGGGCCTTCATGGCGGCCTGCAGGTGGTGCAGCAGGTTGAGGTTGGTCGCCGAATAGAGGCTGTCGTGCTCATCGAGCAGGCCCATCCGGACGAGCTGCCCTTCGACAAGGGCGTGACCCCGCTCGGTCAGCTCCACCTGGCGGTTCTTCTCGTCGACGATGAAGTCGCCCTCTTTTTCCGGCGGCGCATCCGGCCCGACGCCGGGAATCTCCCGTTTCAGCCTGAGCGCCAGCCGGTTGGTCTGCTTGTAGAGTTCCGTGCTCTGCTCGGCGGGCCCGGAAATGATCAGCGGCGTGCGCGCTTCGTCGATCAGTATCGAGTCGACTTCATCGACGATGGCGTAGTGGAGATCCCCCTGAAACTTGTCCTCCAGGGTGAACGCCATGTTGTCGCGCAGGTAATCGAAGCCGAATTCGTTGTTCGTGCCGTAGGTGACGTCCGCCCGGTAGGCGTCGCGCTTCTCCTGCGGACTCTGCCCCGACTGGATCACACCCACCGAAAGGCCGAGCGCCCGGTAGATCGGGCCCATCCAGGCGGCATCCCGGCGGGCGAGGTAGTCGTTCACCGTGACGATATGGACGCCGCGGCCGCCCAGGGCGTTGAGATAGGCCGGCAGCGTGGCAACGAGGGTCTTGCCCTCGCCGGTACGCATCTCGGCGATGCGGCCCTCGTGCAGGGTGATGCCGCCGATGAGCTGCACGTCGAAATGGCGCATGTCCTTGCTGCGCCGGGCCGCTTCCCGCACCGCGGCGAAGGCTTCGGGCAGCAGGCCGTCGAGGCTCTCGCCGCCCTCGTGGCGTTCGCGCAGCGTGGCGGTGAAGGCTTCGAGTTCCGCATCCCGCATCGCCTCGAAGCGGGGCTCGAGCGCGTTGATCCGGGTAACCACGCGGCCCATGCGCTGCAGTTCGCGGTTGTTCTTGGTTCCGAATACGGCTTGGATCAGCTTTCCAAACACGGAGGCCCGCCCGACTGTCGGCAAAAGCGGAATTTTAACGCGTTTTGGGCTCGATTAGCCCGCCCGCCGGCGCCTGTGCCGGGATCGGTTCGCCCCTGCGCCCCGGTCGGGCCCGAACTCCCGGAGCGGAAAGACGGGCCTTACGAACTCCGCCGGGCGACGTAAGTGGCGGGATTGACGTGGCGGCCGTTCTTGAGCACCTCGACATGCACATGAGGGCCGGTGGAACGCCCCGTGGAACCGAGCTTGCCGAGGGCGTCCCCACGCCTGACGATGTCGCCCTGCCTGACCCTGAGATCGCTCTGATGCGCGTAGCGGGTGACATACCCGTCACCGTGGTCGATTTCGACCATGTTGCCGTAGCCGTCCCGCCGTCCGGCATAGACGACGACGCCCGCCGCGATCGCGATGACATCGGACCCCCTGCGCCCGGCGACATCGATACCGGTATGCCAGGCCATCCTGCCGCTGATGGGGTCGACGCGCCGGCCGTAGGGCGAGGAAATCCAGCCCCGCTCCACCGGCCAGCCGGCCAGCCGGGCCGATTCCCAGTACTCCTGGGTACCGAGTACCGCTTCCAGCACCTCAAGCTCGTCTTCCCGGTCGCGGATATCCACGGCCAGGGCGTCCAGCCCCGCCCGCAGGTCGGGAGACTCGAGGAAGCTGTCGCAACTGCCCGCCGGCCCACCCTGGGGAGCGGGCAGGTCGAATCCGAATTCACCCAGCGGAATACGGGCCACATCGGCAACCTGAACGCCCAGCGCTTCCATGCGCCACAGGCGGGCCTGCATCTGGGCGAGCTGGCGGCCCACCGCCCCGCTTTCCGCCATGGCCCGGTCCTCCAGATCCCGCACGCGGGCATCCTGGTCGGCCAGCCGCTCCCGCCACTGGTCGATCATTCCCGGAATCATGAACTGGCTGGTGACCAGCGGGTAAAGGACGGTGCTCAGTACG
>CAZWZH010000199.1:0-16735 GCA_964638775.1 uncultured Pseudomonadales bacterium | reverse complement strand
GGGTGGCGGGGGCCGTGGGAGTGGAAGCCGTAGCAGTAGACTCCGTAGCGGTGGAGGCCGTAGCGGTGAAGGCCGTGGAGGTGGAGGCCGTGGCGATCAATCGTCCTGGCTCTCCAGAGCCTCGATGCGGTTCGAAAGCTCGCCGACCTGGGCCTTCAATTCGTGCAGTTCCGCCAGATGCTCGTCGAAGTCCTTCTTCGGAACCAGGCGGAACGCTGCCAGAAAATCGGCAACCACCTGCTGAACCTGCTCGGCGACGCCGGACCCGGCGGTGCCCTCGAGAAGGCCGCCTATGCGCGCCAACAGGGTTTCGAGTGGAGATTTCGGTTCAGTCATCGTAGACACTCCAGCAAACGTAGACACTCCGGGAAACGCCGTCATGTTAACCAGCGGCCGAACCCGGCTCCAGCGCCGATTGGCGCTTCTGCGTGTGAGAGATCGACCAGACCGCGTGCACCAAAACGGTGCAACACGGCGCTTCAAAAAGATGCGGGCACCGTCCGCAACGCCCTGCCTCCCTCCGACAAGCAATCGCTAACCCATTGAAATAAAAGTTTTTTCGAAATTGGCACGAATCGTGTTGTTACGCGGGCGTCGTTACGACAATCCGTTATTCAGATTACAGAGGGGTTTTGAAATGAAGAGATTACTGATCGTGCTGCTGCTGTTCGGAGCGGGCTATGCTTCGGCCGCCGAGTTCGCCGGCAACGTGGGTTACTTCAGCGACTACCGCTTCCGCGGCATCTCCCAGGGCGACCGTTCCCCGGCCATCCAGGGCGGATTCGACATCGCATTCGACGGCGGCTTCTACCTCGGCACCTGGGCCTCGAACGTCGCCCCCTGGTCCGACGGCACCATCGAACTCGACTGGTACGGCGGCTGGGCCATGGACCTGAACGACAGCTCGGCCATCGACATCGGCGTCTGGTACTACGGCTATCCGGAAGACAATGCCGATCCGGGCCTCGATTTCGTCGAGATCTACGGCAACTACTCCTTCCAGGACTTCACCCTGGGCGTGGCGTATTCACCGGACTACTTCGCGGAAACCGACAGCTTTTTCTACGTTTTCGGCGACTACTCCTTCGGGCTCACCGACAACCTGTCGCTGGACTTTCACCTGGGCTTCAACATCTTCAACGACAAGGACGCGGGCGCCGCCTTCGGCATCGGCGAGGTCGGCGATCCCAAGGACCAGTACATCGACTACGCCATCGGCCTGTCCACTTCCGCGCTCGGGGTCGACTGGGGCCTGCAGTTCATCGGCACGGATCTCAGCGACGCCGAGTGCTTCGACGGCTTCGAGGGGTGCGAAGAGACGATCGTGGTTTCGGTATCGAAAAGCCTTTAATTGAGAGAGAATCCTTAGGCACACGGGTCTTCCACAACTTGCCCGCCCGCGCGGGGAACCTCCGCCAACCTCGGGGGACGTGTAAACAAAGGGTTCACAAGGAGAAAAGACATGAAACTCATTTCAGCGATCATCAAGCCGTTCAAGCTGGACGACGTCCGCGAGGCCCTTTCAGGCATCGGCGTACAAGGCATGACGGTTACCGAAGTCAAGGGCTTCGGGCGCCAGAAGGGCCACACGGAGCTCTACCGGGGCGCCGAGTACGTCGTTGACTTCCTGCCGAAAGTGAAGGTGGAGGTAGCCGTCGACGACGGGCTGCTCGACCAGGTGCTCGAGGCAATCACCAAGTCGGCCAACACCGGCAAGGTCGGAGACGGAAAGATTTTCGTCGCCACGCTGGAAGAAGTGGTGCGCATACGCACCGGAGAAACGGGGCCGGAAGCCGTCTAGCGCTTAAACCGGCAGAAAATTCGCGAAGAGCCCGGGCGGGCGCGCCCGGCTCAATCGGGAGGCAAGATTGTGGAAGATCTGATTCAAACCAACTACGCACTGGACACCTTCTATTTCCTCGTGATGGGTGTACTGGTGATGTTCATGGCACCGGGCTTCGCCATGCTGGAAGCGGGCATGGTCCGGGCCAAGAACACCTCCGAGATTCTCACCAAGAACGTGGCGCTGTTCGCCATCGCCTGCATCATGTACATGATCTGCGGTTACTACATCATGTACCCGGGGGCCGGCGAGGGCGCCTGGCTGCCGCTGATCGGGTTCGGGATCGGCGAGGAGAACACCGCTGAGGCGGTCCTCGCATCCGGCGGCGACACCTACTACTCGGTCCGGTCCGACTACTTCTTCCAGGTGGTGTTCGTGGCGACCGCCATGTCCATCGTGTCGGGGGCGGTGGCGGAACGCATGAAGCTGTGGTCGTTCCTGATCTTCGCCGTAGTCATGACCGGCTTCATCTATCCCGTGCAAGGGTTCTGGAAGTGGGGCGGCGGCGCGCTCGATGCGGCCGGCTTCCAGGACTTCGCCGGCTCCGGGGTCGTGCATATGTGCGGCGCCACCGCGGCGCTGGCGGGCGTGCTGCTGCTCGGCCCCCGGGCCGGCAAGTACGGGCCGGACGGGCAGGTGAACGCCCTGCCCGGCGCCAACATGCCGCTGGCGACGCTGGGCATGTTCATACTCTGGTTCGGCTGGTTCGGCTTCAACGGCGGCTCCGAACTGAAAGTCAGCAACGTCGACGAGGCCAACGCCGTCGCCCAGGTATTCGTCAATACCAACATCGCGGCCAGCGGCGGCCTGATAACGGCCCTGATCCTGGCCCGGATACTGTTCGGCAAGGGCGACCTGACGATGGCCCTGAACGGGGCGCTCGCGGGGCTTGTGTCGATCACGGCCGAGCCGCTTGCCGGTTCGATTCAGCAGTCCGTCGTAATCGGCGCCATCGGCGGCGCACTGGCGGTCGGCTCGATCGTGCTGCTGGACAAGCTGCGCATCGACGACCCGGTGGGCGCCATCTCGGTGCACGGCACGGCCGGCGTCTGGGGCCTGCTGGCGGTTTGCCTCACAAACGCAGAAGCGACGCTCGGCGCACAATTGCTGGGCATCGTGGTGATCTTCGCCTGGACGTTCATAGCCGCTGGCATCGTCTGGTACATACTCAAGGCGACGATGGGCATCCGCATCTCCGAAGAAGAGGAGTACGAGGGAGCGGACCTCTCCGAAACGGGCATCGAGGCCTATCCGGAATTCGTCAAGGTTTAACCCAAGCCCTCAACGGGCATCAGGAACGCCCCGGCGGGACCCCCTCTCCCCCGGGGCGTTTTCCTGTTACAGGACACCCCGCCCACGCCCAGCCCGCAATTCCGATTCGCGGTTGGCTGGCGCTTTTCTCATATGATCACCCGTCGGGGCGCCAAAGGCTCACGCGACCATACGCCAATCGCCACTTCTGCCACGAGTCTCTGCCGTCCTACGCTTTCGCCATGGAATTCGACACGGCATGGAAGCGCCTTTTCGGTCTGCCAATTGTGGTGGAACATCTGCTGCAAGGCTTTGTCACACCGGTAGCCGCGCAGCTCGATTTCGGCTCCCTTCAGCAATTGTCCGCCAGTTGGTCCGGCCCTCACAAAGAGCAACGCCACGGCGATGCCGCTTGGCGCGTGAACTACGCAGACGCCACGGGCCGGTCGCTGGTGCTGCTGCTGGAGTTTCAGTCGAGCGTCGATCAAAGCATGGCCGCACGTGTCCAGCACTACAAGGCAATGGCCTACGAGGCGCTCAGTCGGCAACGTAAATTCGATGCGTGCGGTCAATTGCGTCTGTTGCCCGTCGTGATTCACTCCGGCCACCAGGATTGGAATGCGCCCGGGGGCGCGACGGAAATCAGCACCGACAGCCACCGAGAGATACTGCTGCCGCTTCCCTATAGCTATCTGTCTCTTGACGTACAGCGCCTGGCGCAACACCATTTGCCGTCGAGAAACCTGGTCGCGACGGTTTTCGAGTTGGACACCCTGGCATCGCCGGCCGGCATTCCCGCTCATATGCGCGACCTGTCGGCCTGGCTTCCGGGCGTAGTGGGTTCTGCCAGGTTCAAAGTCGTATTGACGACAATTGTCGACTGGCTTGCGGCCGTTACGCCAAGGATGTTTCCGGGTTCGGGCGCCGCCGAACGGTTGGTGGCGAAAATGCAACAGGAAGCACGAGAACAGGAGAACACGATGTCCTTGTTGGCAGAGCGAGCGAAAGAGTGGGAAGCAGAGTGGCTGCAGCAGGGCATGCAGCAGGGCGTGGAACACGGCCTGGCCGCTGAACGCGAACTCCTGTGCCACATGGCCGAGCGCAAGTTCACTGCGGGAACAGCGCAGGCGCTGGCCAGGCGAATTGGCACCTTGACGGACACAGATCTCCTGACCGAAGTGGGAGGCTGGATCATCGACTGCCAAACGGGTGCGGAACTGCTCGAGAAATTGGAAAAAACGTAGCGAAAACCGGCGAGCCCAATCTCAGGGCCGCGGCTCCGCCGGCGACCTTTCTCGACGCGCCCATCGCCGGGCAATGAGTCATCTACAGGCTGGACTCCGTTCACCCGGCCAACGGTGCGTTTCGCCGTACAAACGATGCTCGACAATCCCTGCCACCGCAAGAGTGGAAACGTTGGTACGAATTCCAAAACGGCGGTTAACATAGGCGCGCCGGCACGGGGATAGCGCATGCAGTATGTCAGCACGAGAGGAGCAACCGACGCCCTCGGTTTTCAGAATGCGGTGCTCACCGGCCTGGCGCCCGACGGTGGCCTGTTGGTACCGGCGCGAATACCGGACATCAAAGCGGATCTCGACGGCCTCGCCCCGCTGGGCTTCATGGAGTTGGCCAAACGCATCCTGCCCCGTTTCATCGACGACATCCCGCACGCCGACCTTGAAGACCTCGTCGATACCGCTTACCGCGATTTCAGCCATCCCGATGTCGTGCGCCTGGAACAGGCCGGCGACATTCCCGTGCTGGAACTCTTCCATGGACCCACCCTGGCTTTCAAGGACGTCGCGCTGCAATTGCTCGGCCGGCTGTTCGACTACATCCTGAACAGGCGCGGGCGGCGGCTGAACATCCTGGGCGCGACGAGCGGCGATACCGGCAGCGCGGCCATTGCCGGAGTTCGCGGCCGTCCGGCAATCGATATCTTCGTCATGTACCCGCACGGGCGCATCAGCCCGTTGCAGGAGCTGCAGATGACGACGGTCACCGACGACAACGTCCATTGCATTGCCGTCGAAGGCAGTTTCGACGACTGCCAGCGGCTCATGAAGAGCACTTTCGGAGACCTCGATTTCAAGGCCAGGTACGCGCTCGGTTCCATCAACTCCGTGAACTGGGCGCGGGTGCTGGCCCAGATCGTCTATTACGCCTATGCAAGCCTCAAGCTACCGGCTCCGGTTTCGTTCTGCGTGCCCACCGGCAATTTCGGCAACATCTTCGCCGGCTACCTCGCCAAGCGGATGGGGTTCCCCATTCATCGGCTGATTCTGGCAACGAACGAAAACGACATTCTGTCGGTGTTCTTCCGCACGGGCCTCTATCGCAGGGGCCCGGTGCATTTTACCATCTCGCCGTCCATGGACATCCAGGTGGCAAGCAACCTCGAACGCTTTCTCTACTACCACTTCGACGAGGACCCCGCCGCCCTGCTCGCCTTCATGGATGCCTTCGACCGCACCGGGGAAGCCCGTCTCGCACCGCCGGGGGACGAGGTGTTCCTGGCTACCGCCGTGGATACGCACAACACCATGGCGGCCATCCGGCAGGTCTACCGAGAGACGGGATACGTGGCGGACCCGCACACCGCGGTTGGCCTGGCCGCCGCCCGCCGGGTCGACGTACCCGGCACGGTGGCCTGCCTGGCGACGGCCCATCCCGCGAAATTCCCCGAGGCCGTTGACGAAGCGGTGGGCAGACCGATAGCCGAGCATCCCTCCCTGAAGATGCTGGAAGACAAGCCCTCGCGGCGGACGGTGATTGCAGCGGACATCGATGCAATCAGGGCACTGATCCGGGAGCGCGCCTCCACCATCGAAGACTGACCGGCGCTGTTTCGGTCGTGGAGCGCCTTTACGGGTTTTCGGCCGCAGTGGTCTACGGACTACAGGCTCTCGATATGCCGGATCGCGTTGTCCAATTCATCAAGCCGGCCGATTTCCACGGTCGCCTCGACCGCCGTTTCCGCCCCGCGTAGCGCTTGTTGCTCCGGCCCGTTCGTCCAGACCGTGTGCATGCCGACGTTGGACGCGCCCTCGACATCGTCGACCGGGTGGTCGCCGATATGCACCGCCTCCTCGGGCCGCGCGCCGTTATGGCCGAGCGCCGCCTCGAACATGGCCGGCGCCGGTTTGCCTATACCCACTTCCGCCGCCGAAAAGCTGAACGAAAAATACCGGTCAAGCGTCAGCCGCCTGGGGTCCGCGTTGCCGTTGGTGAGTGAGCCCAGCGTATAGCTGCTTGACAGCCGCTCCAGGGCATCGATAGCCCCGTCAAAGAACTCGATTTCGTGACGCGCATCGAGGAACACCTCGAATGCGCCGCGTGCCAGGCGCCTGGCAGACACGTCGTCCCGCCCGACGCTGCGTATGCAACGGTAGGTCAGTTCTTCGCGCAGCCTGGAAACATCGTGAACAATCGCTGGTTGTTCCTCGATCAACGCCGCGCGCATGTCGGCGATCGCCCCGCCATCCCGATAGAGCGCCATCACCTCGGGTACGCGTTCCCTGAGCCAACCCGCCATGCGCTTTTCCGCACCCGAGATAACGGGCACCACGTCCCAGAGGGTGTTGTCGAGATCGAAGGTGATGACGCGGATCCGGGGCATTGGACGGGAAGCTGGGCCTGCTATTCGCCGGTCAGGTTGCCAGATGAGCCAAGACCGCAACAGGTCACCGTTTTCTCGTCGGGCTGCGGCACCGCCTTGCTAGTGTCCTGTGTCACAAATACGCTACCTTTCAGCGTGCCGCACAAGGGCTGTGGGTAGGCGCGGCCCGCCGGGCATATCGAGTATATGGCCAAGGGTCGCAACGCCCCCACAGCCCTTGTGCGGCGCGCCCTCCGGGAGGGTGCAAAACCGCCGATGGCTGTGTTGCGGCCCTTGCCAATGTCCAGACATTCGCTGCGGACCGCGCCTTGCCCTCGGCGGTTTTGCACCCTCTGAAAGGCAGCGTATTTGTGACACAGGACACTAGTCCCCGGTTTCGACTTTCGCGGCGCGCGGGTGGGCGGCATCGTAGACCTTCGCCAGGTGCTGGAAATCCAGGTGCGTATAGATCTGCGTGGTTGCGATGTCAGCGTGCCCGAGCAGTTCCTGCACGGCGCGCAGATCTCCGGAAGACTCGAGCAGATGACTTGCGAAACTGTGACGCAGCATGTGCGGATGCACCACGTTGCTGCCGAGTTGTGCGCCGCCAAGGCGCTTGAGGCGTTGCTGCACGGTACGGCGCCCGATTCTTGCCTCGCCGCGGCCAGTGAACAACGGCGAGGACGGATCGACCGGGCCACGCGTCGCCAGCCAGTTCTCGATAGCGGCGATGCAGGGCGCTCCCAGGGGCACCTGCCGTACCTTGTTGCCCTTTCCGGTAACCGTGACGAAACCACCCTTAAGGTCCACATCCCGGAGGTCGATGCCGACCAGTTCCGCCAGGCGCACGCCGCTGCCGTAAAAAAGTTCCAGCATCGCAAGGTCGCGCTTGTCTCGCGACGTCTTCGCCTCGAAATCGAACAGCCGCGCCGTCTTGTCGGCATCGAGGGTGCGCGGCAGCTTGTTTCTCGACTTCGGAGCCCGGGCATTGCCGGCCGGGTTCCCTTCGATGACGCCCTGTTTTTCCAGGTAGCCGAAAAAGCTCCGCACGCTCGACAGCACGCGCTGCAGGGAACGCGGACTCAGGCCCCGGCCGTGAAGGCGCGCCGTGAACGCGGAAATGTCATGCGCCCTGACCTCCGCCCACTGAACCCCGGATTCCCGCGCAAAGCGTTCCAGGTCGCGCCGGTAGGCGGTGATCGTATTCGAGGAATAGCGTTTCTCGAATGTGAGGTGATCGAGGAAGTCTGAAATCCGCTCGTCCATGCGGCCGTTTACTCGTTTAGCCCGACTTCCAGATGATCGATGATGCGGCTGAGCATGTCGCCGATGTGGCTGACGAAGAAGGTGTCGAGGTCGCGGGTGAAACGGTGGGTTTCCCGGCTGCCCACGGCCAGGCAGCCATCGCCGCGCGACAGGGTCAGCGGCAGCAGCACGGCGCTGCCGTCGCTGTCGTGCCCCTGCACGGGGAACAGCGATTGCAGTTCTGCGGCCCGCAGCGTCGCGCAGACCGGCAGCGAGCCTTGCATGAACGCCTCGAACGGGGGGGCGCTCTCATAGGAGCGAATGTGATCGAAGTTGACATTGCCGCCCTGCACGTGACAGCACACGCAGTCCGCGTCGAACTCGACGAGCATGTTGGTGGCGAGCACCTCGTTGAGGTCGTGCCAGGTGGAGACATCCATCAGTGCGAGGGTCAGGGAGCGAACCTTGGCGAACAGCTCGTCGTTGTTGCGCGCCGTATGCAGCAGCCGGTTCATGCGCCGCCGCATGCGGAAGATGCGTTCCCGCAGCACCTCCACCTGACGCTCGATGAGCGACACGGCGGCGCCCGAGGCGTGCCCCACCTTCAGATCGGAGAGTTCGTTGGAATAGGTCTGGAAAAAGTCCGGGTTCGCTCTGAGGTACTCGATAACCTGTTGATCGTCGATGTTGGAATCTAATTCCATTCAGATTTCGACGTCGCCCTTGTATACCAACTCGGCGGGTCCGGTCATTCTAACGGGTGCGCCGGGGCCCTTCCAGGCGATGCGCACCTTGCCGCCCGGCAGCGAGACCTTCACCGATTCGTCGAGTTTCCCCTTCAGCCGGCCCGCCACCACCGCCGCACAGGCTCCCGTGCCGCAGGCCGACGTCTCGCCGACACCGCGCTCGTAGACACGCAGGCGCACGAAGCCGCGGTCGACCACCTCGCAGAAGCCGATGTTGGCGCCTTGCGGGAACCGGCGATGACTGGTCAGGGCGCTGCCTGCCGCCGCCACGTCCGCTGTCCCTGCGCTTTCCACGAACAGCACACCGTGCGGATTGCCCATTGATACCGGAGTGATCTCGTACGTTTCCACCTCCCCCTCGTCCTCCCCGTCCACCTCCAGAACGTGACTCAACCGATCCTGTTCGGCCGCGAAGGGTACGTCATCGGGATGGGTCGAGGGGACGCCCATGTCAACGCGCACGCCCTGATCCACGAGAACCGTTTGGATGCGACCGGACTCCGTCTGCAGTTCCAACTCCGTCTTGGGGCTCAGGTTTTCCCGGCGGACGAAGTGGGCGATGCAGCGCGCGCCGTTGCCGCACTGCTCGGCGCCGCTGCCGTCGGCGTTGTAGATGCGAAACCAGAAGTCCGCATCCGGTTCCGTCGGGCATTCAAGCGTGAGCAACTGATCGAATCCGATGCCGGTTCTCCGATTGGACCAGCGCCGCACGGCCTCGGGTTCGATTTTCAGGTTCTGGGTAACCAGATCGATGACCATGAAGTCGTTTCCGAGCCCGTGCATCTTCGCAAAACGCAGGTTCATTGCTCCTGCTCCGCCGATGGCCGCTCCAGGCGCAACTGATCGCCGATGTGCTCGCGGTGCCTCACCACGCGGAAGGCCCCGTCCTCCACGAGCACCTCGGCGGGCCGGCCCCGGGAGTTGTAGTTGGAACTCAGGGCCATACCGTACGCGCCGGCAGTGCGCACGGCCAGCAGGTCTCCCGCCGCCACGGAAAGCTCACGGTTCCTGGCGAGGAAGTCACCGGTCTCGCAGACGGGCCCGACGACATCCCAGGTACCGGCAACCGATCCCGACGACGGCGCATCCACCCGTTCGACAGCGTGCCAGGCGCCATACAGGGACGGGCGCAACAAATCGTTCATCGCCGCATCCACAACGATGAAGCTGCGTTGACCGGCCGAGCGCGACTGCTTCAGGTATTCGATGCGGGTCAACAGCACGCCGGCGGATGCGGTGAGAAAACGCCCCGGTTCGATAACCAGTCGCTGAGGCCGCCCGGCCATGCGTTCGGTGACCGCCGTACCGAGGGCGGCGACATCCAACGCCCTTTCGCCCCCATAGGCAATGCCGAACCCTCCGCCCACATCGATGTGCTCAATCCGGACCCCCGCACAATCCAATTCCCCCGTGATTTCGAGAAGGCGGTCCAGCGCCTCCAGATACGGCCCCGGCGAGTCAATCTGCGAGCCGATGTGGCAGGCAATGCCCTTGACCTCCAGGCAAGGATGCCGCCCGGCCAGCGCATACAGCTCCAGCGCCTCTTCCGCGGACACGCCGAACTTGTTCTCCTTGAGGCCGGTTGCTATGTACGGATGGGTGTCCGCATCCACATCCGGGTTAACGCGCACTGCGACCGGCGCAACGCCCTGCAGCAACTCCGCCTGCGTCGCCAGACGGTGCATTTCGGCCTCACTTTCCACGTTGAAGCACCCGATGCCCAGCTTCAGCGCCAGGTCGATCTCGGCAACGGACTTGCCCACGCCCGAGAAGACGGCGGTGCCGGGTTCCGCCCCGGCGGCAAGAACCCGCTGCAGTTCGCCGCCGGAGACGATGTCGAAGCCCGCCCCGAGACCGTGCACGAATCGCAGAACGCCCAGGTTGGAGTTGGCCTTGACGGCATAGCAGATCGCGGCACCGGGGAAGGCGGCCCGCAACGCGGCGTATTGAGCGGCAATGGCCTCGCTTGAATACACGTAGGTCGGTGTGCCGACGGCAGCCGCGATGTCGGCCAGGGAGACCTGCCCGGCATGAAGCACGCCCTCGTGAACGCGGAAAGTCATGTCAGGCCCGTCGTTCCGGCCGCAACGACTCCCCCGCCACGCCGTACCGCTCGGGCGTCGGTTCGCCCGCCCGCGCTGACGGAGCCGCTTGCGCGCAGAACCGAACTTGCAACGCCGAGGACACAGGAGCCGTTCGGGATGCTTCGTCTTCGGGCAACGTCAAGGGTCCTTTCTGACCGCAGGTGGCCACCAGGAACGAAAGCAGTACGCAGGCCAGCCAACGCATGGTTGCGGCTCTCAGATCCGGTTCCGGGCAGCGGCAATCGCCCGGCTGACGGCCTCGGGAGCCGTACCGCCAACGTGTTCCCTGGCCGCCACCGAACCGTCGACGCTCAGCACGTCGAACACATCCGCCCCCACGCCCGGGCCCGCCAGGTCCCTCAGCGTCTCCAGGGGCAGGGCATCCAGGCTGGTGCCCTGCTCGACGGCATGCGCCACTGCCCGGCCCACCGCGCCATGCGCGTCGCGGAAAGGTTGCCCCTTGCGCACGAGATAGTCGGCGAAATCGGTTGCCGTGGTGAATCCTTCCACCGCGGCCGCGCGCATGGCTTGCGCATCGACCTCGATATTGGGTACCAGGCCCAGCATCGCCGCGAGACAGCCTTCGAGGGTGTCGACCGCATCGAACAGGGGTTCCTTGTCCTCCTGGTTGTCCTTGTTGTAGGCCAGCGGCTGGCCCTTCATCAGCGTCAGCAACGCAAGAAGATGGCCGTAGACGCGGCCCGCCTTGCCGCGTATCAGCTCCGGCACGTCGGGGTTCTTCTTCTGCGGCATGATGCTGGAACCCGTGCAGAAGCGGTCCGGCAGGTCGATGAAGGAGAAGCGCTGGGAGTTCCACAGCACCAGTTCCTCGCACCAGCGGGAGAAGTGCATCATGGTCATGGCGGCCGCGGCGGAGAATTCGATGGCGAAGTCCCGGTCGCTGACCGCATCCAGGGAGTTTTCCGCAACCGCATCGAATCCGAGCTCTTCGGCCACCGACGGGGGGTCGATCGGAAACGTCGTTCCGGCAAGCGCGCCCGCACCCAGAGGCAACACGTTTGCCCGCGCCCGGCAGTCGAGGAGACGGCCGCGGTCGCGCAGCAGCATCTCGAACCAGGCGAGCAGATGATGGCCGAAGGTGACCGGCTGCGCTGCCTGCAGGTGTGTGTAGCCCGGCATCACGGTAGCCTGGTGCCGCTCCGCCAGGTCCAGCAGCGCCGCCAGCAGTGCGTTTTCCTGCGCGAGGATGCCGTCGATCGCGTCACGCAGGTACAGGCGGACATCGGTTGCCACCTGATCGTTGCGCGAGCGGCCGGTGTGCAGCTTCTTGCCGCTTTCCCCGATCAACTCGACAAGACGGCCCTCCACGTTCATGTGCACGTCCTCGAGCTCGGTACGCCATACAAAGGTACCGTCGTCGATTTCCGCCCGGATGCGCTGCAGCCCGTCGACGATGCGGTCTACCTCGCCGCCCGTCAGCACGCCCACCCGCCCGAGCATGCGGCAATGGGCGATGGAGCCGCGAATGTCCTGCCGGTACAGGCGGCGGTCGAACGCAACGGAAGCAGTGAAACGCTCGACAAGGGCGTCGGGCGCTTCCTGCAGGCGGCCGCGAATCTGGCGGGAGTCGGTGTTCATGCGGCGGATTATAGCGGTATCGGCCCATGGTCTAGTCACGACGGGACGGCTACGCAATCCCGGGTACCGACCCCGAAGGCGTTGTGCGGCTGCTTGCAAATCGCCGGATGCCGAGGCATACAGGCCCCTCCCTGGCCGGTTCCCGGACACCGATGGAAGAGCTGCGAATCGCTACGCGCAAGAGCCGGCTGGCGCTGTGGCAGGCCAGTTTCGTCAAATCCGAACTCGAGCGCCATCACCCCGGGCTCGGCGTCGAGCTGATCGGCATGACCACGGAAGGCGACCGGCGCCTCGACGCCCGTCTGAGCACCCTCGGGGGCAAGGGGCTCTTCATCAAGGAACTGGAGGCCGCACTGCTGCGCGGTGATGCCGACCTTGCCGTGCACTCCATGAAAGACCTGCCCGCCCGCATCGACAACCGGTTCAGGCTGCCGGCAATCGGCTTCCGCGAAGATGTCAGGGACGCATGGATCAGCCGCCACGGATCATTCGATTCCGCACCGGCCGGCGCAACCGTCGGCTCGTCGAGCCTGCGCCGCCAGGCGCAACTGCTCGCGGTGCGGCCGGACCTGGAGGTCCTGCCCGTGCGCGGCAATGTCGACACCCGATTGCGCAAGCTCGACCAGGGAGAGTTCGACGCCATCGTTCTGGCCGTGGCCGGATTGACTCGCCTCGGCCGGCCGGATCGCATCACCGAGGCGCTGAGCGTGGACCGCTGCCTGCCTGCCGCCGGCCAGGGCGCCCTCGGGATCGAGTGCCGCTCGGACAACGCCCGAGTCAGCGAGCTTCTGCAACCATTGAACGACCCGCCTGTTTCCGTGTGCGTTCGTGCGGAACGCGGGGTGAGCGCATCACTCGGGGCGGACTGCAGCATGCCCCTCGGTGCTTACGCGACGCTTGGCGAGCAAGGAGTGACCTTAAGAGCGGTTCTGGGTTCCCCGGACGGCCGGGTTCTTCTCCGGGCCGCCGCTACCCTGCCGGACGCGGACTCCGCCGTTGAAGCAGTCGTGGCCGACTTGCGCCGCCAGGGGGCCGGCCGGCTGTTGGCCGCTGTCGCCGAACAGCCATAGAGACCCCATGTCGAGCACGGTACCGAAACCCCGTGTGAATGTCTGGGTGACACGCACCGAACCGGGTGCAACCGCGCTCGCCACCGCACTCGGAGCCGCCGGTCATGCCGTACTCAAGGCGCCGGTCCTGGAAATCAGGCCCCGCCCCTTCGAGCGGGTCCGGGGTCCGTTCGACATCGGGCTGTTTCTCTCCATGCACGGCGCACGCATCGCGGCGGCCGAACTGGCTGGCGAAGCAAGGGTCCTGTTCTCGGTCGGGCGCCGAACCAGGACTGCGTTGCGGGCACTCGGATTCGATGCCGCGGTACCCGACGTCGAAACCGCCGAGGGACTGCTCGAGGCATTGGGGGATGTGGCCGGAAAGCGCGTATTGATCGTAACCGGCGTCGGCGGAAGGAACCTGCTCGCGGATGCGTTGCAGGGCCGTGGCGCCAACGTCACGCGCCTCGATGCCTACGTGCGGTATCCTTTGACGCCGGACGTGGACGCCGAAACCGTGGCTGTCATCGTGACTTCGAGCGGCGATGGCCTCAGGCAGGCTGAACGTGTCTGGAGCGCCGCGGGAGGCGACCCGGGCGTTCCGGTGCTTGCGCCCTCGGCGAGGGTCGCGGCGATTGGCGCCGAACTCGGCTTCCGATCCGTGCACGACTGCGGTGGGGCCGGCCCTGAAGCGGTACTGCGCGCGCTGGGCCGGTTCGAGTTCGAGTAAAGGCGAGGTTGAAGCGCGATGGCTGAAGAAATCACGACCGCCCCCGACGGCGAACGGGCACGCCAGGCGCCGGGTTCCGGCGGGCGTTGGCTGGCGCTGCTTGCCCTGCTCATCGCCCTGGCAGCCGTATGCGGGTTCGCCTGGCTCTACTATGCCCTCGTCATTCACAATCCCGCCGCAGGCATGGCCGAACGTCTGTCCGCACTGCAGGCGTCACAGGCACAACTCCGCGCCGACCTCGAGAGCCTTGCCGGCCGGCGGCAAGCTGCATTCGAAGCGTTCCGCACCGAACTCGAAGAACGTCAGCGCACTTCCGAGAACGAGCTCGCAGAGTCCCTTGGCGGGTTGAGCCTGCCGGATTTCCCACCCGAACGGAATTGGAAACTCGCGGAGGTCGAATTGCTCCTGCGCGCCGCCAATCACAGGGTGCTGTTCGAGCGCGACCCCGATTCCGCCCTCGTATTGCTGAGATCCGCCGACGGCATTCTGGGCGAGCTTGGTGGGCCTGCCGCACTTGGCGTACGGACAACGATAGCCTCCGAAATGTTGAGCCTCGAGCAGGCGCAAGTCGCCGATCCCTCCGCAATCTATCTGCGCCTCGACGCGATCAAGCGTCGACTCACGCACCTGACGCTTGCGCTGCCGGAATACACGGCGATTGTCCCGGACTCCGAATCGCTTCCCGAAGAGGAGATCGCGGCTCCGCCGGCCGGTGACATCGTCAATCCTGTCGCGAATGCCGGTTTCATCGCGGAAACCAGCCCGGAGATCGAGGAGCCTTCCGAGGCTCGGGAGCAACAGTTACCCGGTCATGAAGCCGCCACAACCGCTGAGGCGACCGTCGCAAGTGAAGAGCCGGGCTTTTTTTCCACGCTGGGCCGGGAACTCGGCCGGCTGGTCCGGTTCCGCCGGTTCGACACATCGCTGGAACGGCCGCCGGCCCCGGCCGAGAGCGACCTGCTTGAAGTCAACCTGCGCCTGATGCTGGAGCAGGCCCAACTGGCGGCCCTCAAGCGGGATCAAGCCGTGTATGCCTCAAGCCTCGACGCCGCGCTGCACTGGACCGGCGCCTTGCTCGACAGTCAGGACACGCGGGTTCAGGAGACCATCGGCTCACTCGAAGCACTCCGGCGCCTGGACCTTCAAGCGCCGCTTCCCGATATCTCCGGTTCACTGAACGAACTGCTCGAGGCGCGCCGGGAGCAGTCATGAGAATCGGGCTGCTTTTCCTGATCACGGCAGCCGTCCTCGGCGGGCTGGTGGGAACCCTGATGCTCAGGGACCCGGGCTACGTGTTGGTCTCCTATGCGGGCCGCGGGCTGGAAACCAGCCTCTGGTTCGCGCTGATTCTGCTGCTCGTTGCCTACTCTGCCATACGGATCATCGTCTTCCTCACAGCCCGCCTGCTTCGCGGCAGGAGCCTCATCGGCGCCTGGCGCGCGGAGCGGGATCAGCGCAGCGCCGACAGGCAGACCGTGCGCGGGCTGATGCTGCTGGCGGAAGGCCAACCGGAGGAAGCCAGGCGAACCCTGACCGAAGCGGGACGGAGCGCCACCATGCCGCTCGTCAACTATCTTAGTGCCGCACAAGCCGCGCATGAGTCCGGCGACGCCAAAGGGCGCGACGAGTTGCTCGACCGGGCCGACGCGACCACGCCGGGCGCCCGTGCCGCCGTACTTCTCACACGGGCCCGGCTACTTTTCGACGAAGGGCTCTGGCGGGACTGCCGGGCAACGCTTCTCGAAGTCCGCGAGATGACGCCGAGGCATCCATTCATGCTGGACCTGCTGCGCCAATGTCATGAGCGACTGGGGGACTGGCAGGCCGTCATCGACCTGCTGCCCGACCTGCGCAGGGCCAGGGCGGTGGACGGCGAGGTGCTTCAGGCGGTGGAACGCCGGGCCTGGTCGCAGCGGCTGGATGGGGCGAACCCGGCCGAGACCTGGCAAAACCTGCCCAAGGAACTCAGGCGCGAACCCGAACTGACTGCCGCCAGGGCCCGGCGCCTGGTCGATACGGGTGAGCCCGGCGCCGCGGAACGGACGGTTCGCAAGGCGCTGGAACGGAACTGGCATCCGGGGCTCGTGGAACTTTACGGGCTCATTCCCTCTCCGGACCTGGCACGGCAGATGGCGGCCGCGGAAGGCTGGCTGGCGGACCACCCCAACGACGCCGGGCTGCTGCTCGCGCTCGGACGCATCGCCATGATGGCCGGGGCCTGGTCGAAAGCGCGGGAGTACCTGGAAGCAAGCCTGCGCCTCGAGTCGTCAAACACGGTCTACGGCGAACTCGGCCGGCTGCTGAACCACCTCGGCGAATTCATCCGCGGCAACGAGTACCTGGCCAAGGCCTGCGTGGAACTGCCCGCCCTGCCCCTGCCCCCAAGACCCGGGCGCTGAACCGCAGGTCGCACAAGCCTATTAGCATGGAACAACTTTCAACTCTTTGATTTCAATAGATATTCAATTTGACAGAATATCGATGACCCGGCACCGAGAGCAGGTATGCGGTACGGGTATCCGGCACGCCAAGCGGACGCGTTGTCGTGGAATTCGAGGGTGCAGGGGTGCTTTAAAGGTGCCGGATA
>CAZWZH010000198.1:0-16367 GCA_964638775.1 uncultured Pseudomonadales bacterium | reverse complement strand
CAATCCGATGTCGATACCGTCCCAGTCATCCGGGTTCTCCAGCAAGGGGCGGCGCAGGAACGTCGCTACCCCCGAGTAGCGCAACTGGTGCCGGTCACCCCACGCGGCCTTTCGTTCATCGGGCACGCCCGGCGCCCGGTCTTCATCGCTGCTCATGGGCAATCCCCCGGTTCGGCAACATTGCGAACTGCCGCCGCATCGTAGACAAAGGCAAACGCCTCCAACAAGCCTTGCACAGTATGCCGGATACCGTTCGGTCATCGTCGGCGGTTGCGTACAATGTGCCCCGTGCGCGCCCGAACCAAGGCATCAAGCCGGCCGGCATCGCGATGGGCAGTCCTCGCCGGCCTGTGGCTGCTGTACGCAAGTTTCGGCTCCATCGCGGCCAGCCTCGCCCCGGTGGTGGCGCCGGTCGAAGCCTCCCTGGGCATGTCCCATGCAGCCATGGGCAGCATCCTGGGCGCATGGCAACTGGTCTACATCTTTTCGGCCGTACCCTGTGGAATGCTGCTGGACCGCATCGGCGGGCAACGCGCGCTGCTGATCGGCGTTCTGCTCATCGCCGTTTCGGCGCTGGGCCGTGCCCTGGCGGTGGACTACTGGTCCCTGCTGGCCGCGGTGATGGTGTTCGGGCTGGGCGGGCCGATCATCTCTTCCGGCGCCCCCAAGATGGTCGCCGAGCTTTTCACCGGCTCGCAACGGGGCATGGCCATGGGCATCTACATGACCGGCCCCGCTGTCGGCGGCGTGGTCTGCCTGGGCCTCACCAATGGCTGGTTGTTGCCGCTGCTTGGAAGCTGGCGGTCGGTCATGCTGCTGTGGGGCGCGATCGCGCTCGCTACCGGCGTGATCTGGTTTGCCACGGGCAGGCTCTTCCCCACCTCAGCCGCCGCGGCCCCGGCAGCGTGGCAGCCCTCCGCTGGAGAACTCGGGCGGCCGTCATCCTCCCAACTCGGCGCCATGGCCGGCCTCGTGCGGATACCGGCGGTGCGGTTGATCCTGGTAATGAGCGTCGGCGTCTTCCTGTTCAACCACGGCCTGAACAGTTGGCTGGTGGAGATTCTGCGGGTTGGCGGCATGGACGCGGCCCGGGCCGGCTACTGGGCGACCCTGCCGACCCTCGTGGGCATCGTCGCCTCGCTCCTGATACCGCGTTTCGCGATCCGCAAGCGGCGCCTGTTCATGCTCATGGGCCTCGCCGCAATCGCGCTTGCCGCGGCCCTGCTGCTGCGCTTCACGGAACCCGGCCCACTGACTCTCGGGCTCATCCTGCAGGGCATCGCGAAAGCGTGCCTGATGACGTTGCTGATGCTCACGCTCGTGGACTTGCCGGAGGTCGGCGAACGGCGGGCCGGGCTGGCATCGGGCATGTTCTTCTCCGCCGCCGAGATCGGCGGCGTTCTCGGCCCGCTGGGCATCGGCGTCCTCTACGATGCAAGCGGCGGTTTCGATACATCCCTCTGGTCCCTGGCCGGCGTCGCCTTTCTGATGATCGCCGGCAGCCTCGCCCTGCACCGGACAATGCGTTCCTGACGGCCGGCCTGCATGGTCGATTCCCCCGGCAATGACCTCGGGGCCGCCATTTTGGGCCGTCCAGCGGGACGGTGGCCGGTCAGTCGGGACTCCCGGTTTCCTCGAATACCTCTATAGGCACGGGTGTACCCGTCTGCACGAGCAATGCCTGCTTGCGCAGGAAACGCAGGAGCGCGCTCGGACCGGTACGGGACCGTCCCAGGCCGGACACGCCGAACGACTCCTTCTCCACGTCCGACACCTGGGCGGTCAACCCGCCATCGTTAATGCTGACGGCGCCGGCCCGCAACTGTCGGGCTACAGCCAGGGCATGGGATTCATCCCCCAGTACCGCCGCCGACAGGCCGAACTCCGAGTCATTGGCAAGCCTTACGGCTTCGGCGTCATCCGCGAACGCCATCACCGGGATGACCGGGCCGAAAGTCTCTTCGCGAAACAGCAACATGTCGTGATTCACGCCAGTGAGTACCGCCGGGGCACACCAGGCGCCGTCTTTCCGGCGCTCCACACCGCCGCAATGCAGGGTTGCCCCCCGGGCCTCGGCATCGGTCAACTGTGCCTGCACTCTGTCTGCCTGCGCCCCATCGATAAAGGGCCCCAAATGACCGCCGGCCGCCCGACCGGCAGTCAGTCGCACCCTGGCGGCAGCGGCCACCAGTCGTTCGACGAACCGCGCGTACATCGAGTCGTGCACGTAGACGCGCTCGATGGACTGACAGGCCTGCCCTGTGGCGATCACCGACGCCCGCAGCGCCACGGCAACCGCCGTGTTGAGGTCCGCATCCGCCAACACCACCAGCGGGTCCTTGCCGCCGAGTTCCAGGAACGCCGGAATCAGCCGCCTTCCCGCCTGAGCACCGACCAGGCGGCCCGTTCGCACGCTGCCCGTGAAACAGACCGCATCGGCATGCTCGACGATGGCCTCACCGGTAGCGGCGCCGCCCTGCACGAACCGCAGCACCTGAGCCAGTTCCGGCACGGGTTCCACGGAACGGATCAGCGGCTCGACAAAACGCGGCGTTACCTCGCTCGGCTTCGCCAGCACCGCACACCCCGCCAAGAGCGCCGGCAATGCATCAATCAGCACCAGGAGCAGCGGGAAGTTCCAGGGGCCGATCACACCCACAAGGCCGAGCGGCGTCAGGTTGTGTTCGTACCTGACCCCCGGCACCGTTTCCGATACGCCTGTCGAGACGCTGCCCAGCAATGCCGGCGCCTTCTCGAACCAATAGTCCATGCACCGTACGCTGCCGTCGAATTCCGCCTCGGAAAGCGCCCGGCGCCCGGTGTCTTCGGCCAGCGCGCCGACGATCTCCGCGCGCCTCTCGAGCAACGCTGCACGCCAGCGTCCCATGGCGCCGATACGGCCTTGCACGCCGCACGCCGCCCAATCGTCCTGAGCAGCGACGAGGTTTGCGGCAATGCCCGCGAACTCTTCGGGCTTCGGCGCGGTGAACGTGTATGGCGGTCCGCCCCGTGGATGGGGCGCTGTAATGACATTAGTCATAATGACGTATCATTATATCTAAGTGTCCAGGCAGGCAGCCGATGCCGCGAACGCTCTTCGACAAGCTGTGGGACAGCCATTGCATCACGACCGGGCAGAGCGGGGAATCCCTGCTGTACGTCGACCGGGTGTGCCTGCACGAGCGCACCGGCGGCATCGCGCTGAAGTCGCTGGAGGAACGCGGCATCCCCGTCCGGCGCCCGGAACAGGCCTTCTGCATGATGGACCATGTTCTGGATACCCATCCGGGCCGCGGCGACCACACGGCGATCCCCGGCGGCGAGGCGTTCATCCTGCGCGCCCGCGAGGGCGCTGTCGCTTCCGGAATACGCACTTTCGATGTCGGCGATGCGGACCAGGGCATCAGCCACGTCGTCAGCGCCGAGCAGGGCATCGCACTGCCCGGCCTGAGCCTGGTCTGCCCCGATTCCCATACCTGTACCCTGGGGGCGCTCGGCACCCTGGCCTTGGGCATCGGCACCAGCGAGGCGGAACACGCCCTGGCCACATCCACACTTTGGATGGCCAGGCCGCCCGGCGTGCGGGTCGTGGTCGACGGGCGGCTGCGTCCCGATGCCACCGCCAAGGACCTGGCGCTTTATCTAATTGCCGAGCACGGCGCCGACGGGGCCGCGGGCGCTGCCGTGGAGTTCAGCGGGGCCGGGGTGGAAGCACTGGACATCGAAGCGCGCATGACGTTGTGCAACATGGCCGTCGAGTTTGCGGCAGTCACGGCGCTCATCGTTCCCGATGCGAAGGTATTCGACTACGTCGCCGACCGGGCGTATGCACCGGTGGAGGTGCCCCTTGAGGAATGGCAAGCGTTGCACTCGGACCCGGGCGCGCATTTCGACAGGACCATTCACATCGACGCAACGCGCATCGATGCCCGAGTCACCTGGGGCACCTCTCCTGAACAGGGTGTAAACGTCACCGGCCGGATTCCTGCGCCACGGAACGGCACTGCACGCCGCGCCCTGGACTACATCGGCCTCGCCCCCGGTACCGCCATGCCGGAGGTCGCCATAGATGCCGCCTTCATCGGCTCCTGCACCAATGCCCGGCTCTCCGACCTGCGTAGTGCCGCCGCGGTGCTCAGGAACAGGCAGGTTGCGCCCGGCGTCACGGCCATTTGCGTACCGGCATCCACTGCCGTAAAGCGGGCCGCCGAAGCGGAGGGTCTCGACCATGTATTCCGTACGGCCGGTTTCGAATGGCGCGAGTCGGGTTGCTCGCTCTGCTTTCACGCCGGTGGCGAGAGCTTCGGACCCGGTAAGCGCGTCATCACCACCACCAATCGCAATTTCGAAGGCAGGCAGGGGCCGCACGTACGATCCCATCTCGCAAGCCCCGCCGTGGTTGCCGCTTCCGCTGTGCGTGGACGCATCAGCACGCCGGGCATGCTCTGACATGCAACCCTTCAGGCGCCACCGGGGCATTGCCGCGCCCCTGCTGCAGGCCAACATCGACACCGACGCCATCATCCCCTCCCGGGAAATGCGCCAGGTTTCCAGGAAAGGGCTGTCCTCGGGGCTATTCGCGAACTGGCGCTACACCGATGCGGCGGCGCGACATCCGGATCCTCTTTTCGTGTTGAATCGTCCTGCCTATGCCAATGCGACGATCCTGCTGTGCGGCAGCAACTTCGGCTGCGGTTCGTCGCGGGAGTTTGCCGTCTGGGCGCTGGCCGAATTCGGCATCCGCGTCATCGTGGCGCCGAGCTTCGGGGCCATCTTCCAGAAGAACTGCATCGCCAACGGCGTGTTGCCCGCGACAGTGCCGGACACCGCGATACGGGCGCTGGCACGATGGGTGGAGGATGACCCGCCTTCGAGACTGCTGACCGTCGACCTGACAACACGGACCATCGGCAACGGCCTCGGCGAGACCCCATTCGAGATCGCGGAAGCGGACCGGGCACGCTTGCTGAGAGGCCTCGATCCGATTTCACACACGATGACCCGCGCCGGTGCGATTCGAGCGTTTGAGAAGCAACGCCATGAAAAGCATCCCTGGGCCCGGGTTCCGCCCGCTGTAGACGGGAAGACCAAGGCGGGATAACGCGCCCGGACCGCCCGTACGCCAAGGCCGCCCCGAGTTCCACTCCACGTTGAGGTTGTCATGAACAAACTGGTCAGGATCCTTGCTATCTGCGCGGTGCTGATCCTCGCACTGCTGGCATGGTCTTACAGCCTGTTTCCGCCTGAAATCGAAGCGTCCGGCTATCGCGTTTCCGAGAGCATCGACCGCCACCTCAATGAGGCCCCCATGGACAACGGCAGGTTCTACGGCCGTTCACCCTGGTCCGGCGCCCACCGGGACAACCGCAATTCCGACTACATTCCCCTGCCCTCCCCCGATGCCATGCAGAGAACCTGGACCGGCATCGAGGGCGCGAATTTCTTCATGGGCCCCACAATCGGCGCCGACGGGAAGATCTACGCGACCTCCGCGCGGGGCGACGGCCACAGTCACCTGCATGCCTACGACACGAGAGGCAACCTGCAGTGGAAGACGAGGCCCATGGAGGACTGGGACGACTTCGACTCGGCCGCTTACCTCTCCGCCCCGGTCACGGACGTGGACGGGCACCTGTTCATCCCCGACAGCAATCAACTCTGGTCTTTCGACCCGGAAGGCAACACGCGCTGGGTCACCCGGCTCGAGGATGTCGGCATCCATGGCTACATTTTTTCGATTTTCTTTACGCATTCCGGCCATGCGGGCGCCATTTCCAGCGACGGCAAGGTGGCTCTTTTCGACCGCGACACGGGCGCCCTGGCCATGGCGCCGCTCGACCTGCCGGGCGTCGACGGCCTGCCGGCATCGCCCATGCCGCCGGGCCTCTGGGCGGACGCTTCGATCGACGAACGCCTCCTGCAGGACAGTTGGGACGCCATTTTTGGATTCAACATGGAAGTGGCCAACACGCCGAGCGTCCACAGCGAATCGGGCCGCATCTTCATCGTGGCGAACGGGCGCGAACCCGACGCGGTCGTGCTCTACGGTATCGATGTATCCGCGCAGGGGTTGAGCATAGCCTTCGAGACCGGGCTCGGCCGATCCGGCAGCGGCACCAGCCCCACCCTGTCGTTCGACGGCCGCTTCGTGTACGCGATCGATGGCGAGGGTCATCTGAACGGAATCGACACCGACACCGGCGCAATCGCCTGGAAGTCGTCGGAGCGCGCGGTTACCGGCGTTTCGTCCACCAGCACGCCCTCCGGCAGGATCTTCACCTTCGACCTCAACACCCTGGTCTGCTGGGACGGCAGCAACGGCGACGTGCTCTGGAAACGGGACCTGCGCGAGCTTGCCGCCGAGGAACTACCCTGGAAGGCGAGCTGGTACGGCAAGCCGCAAGCCAGCCTGGTCTCCGGCATCATGGCGGCCGCGGACGGGATCTGGGCCATCGCCTCCCTGGGCACCGCGATCCCCATACCCGAGGAAAGACAGAACCGGATTCAGCCCCCGATCGCCAGCCTCGACCTGACCACCTTCGCGCAACCCGTGGAATATTTCCTGGTGCACTACGATTACGACGGCAACCTGAGGTTCAGGACCCCGTTCGTCGATGCCGGCGCGCTGCTCGCCATGGGTCTCGACGGCCGCATGTACGAAACCACCCTGGGCATCAACAGCTCCATCGCCTACTACGGCGCCAACCCCGAAATGCCGTTCTTCATGCGCAATACGCCACGGCCCCACGGCGGACTGATCGCCTATGAGCCGGTGTCCTTCCTCGACTACTTCCGGGAGCGCATCGAGTGGAACCGGCAGCTTCTCAATATCTTGCGGGACGCTCCCGAGCAGGCGGATACATTGCGCGACCTCCACGCATCCATGTCGTCCGTGCACCTGGTACTCGACGAGGCCGCAGATCACGGAGAGCTGGACGAAGCGACCCGCCGCAACATCATGGACATTCTCGAGGGCATTGACGCGGGCCGGAACCTTTCCGAGATCGACAGCGAGTTGCAGCGCATACTGGATCTGGCGACCGGGTAAACTGATCTCAACGTAGTGCCCGCCGGTACACGCGCAACCCGCCGGGCTTCGATTACATTGCGCGGAAGGTGCCTCCCAGGCACCAATTGAGCCGATAGAATTGGACGATTTCGCGCGATTGGCATATATTGCCAAACCGTGTTTTCGAGGACTCCGGCATGACCACGAGAAACGTCGTTTTGACCGACAGGCAATCGAAACTGGTGGACCGGTTGGTTGCTTGCGGCCGCTATCAGAATGCCAGCGAAGCCCTGCGTGCCGGATTGCGGCTGATTGAGCGGGAAGAGGCCGAGTTAATGGAACTGCGTACGAGGCTGGCAACCGGATTGAGTCAGGCAAGATCCGGGGACCTTGCCGAGGGAGACGGTGAACACGCAATCCGCCGTGCTTTCGCCGAAGCCCGGAGGCGGAGTCGATGTCCAGGCCCTGGCGACTGACCCGTCAGGCCGAGGCATCGCTCACCGAAATCGCACGCTGGACACTCGAAAAGTTCGGGCCACGCCAAGCGTCGGCTTACGAACAGGACCTGGTTGAGCGTTGTACGGGGATTGCCTCGGGTACCGTGGTTTCCAGGAGTTGCCGGCAACTGGTCGATCCGAATCTCCCGGAGGACTTGCGCTTCTGCCGTTGCGGAGGACATTTCATCGTATTCGTGGAAAGCGCGGATGCGGTGATCGTCCTGGACTTTGTCCACGCCAGAGCCGACCTGCCGCGCAGACTGGCGGGCCTCTCCCGCTCTTGAGCGCATTCAACGACGCCGCGACAATCGCTCCGACCAGGGCGGATACGCTCTATCGTCTGCATTCCATGACAAAGCCCCTGTTCGCGGTCGCGACCCTGACGCTGGTCGAGGAAGGACGGCTCAGTCTTGTGGAGCCCATCTCGAAGTACACTCCTGAATTCGCGGACGTAAAAGTTCTGGCTGGCGGTACCGCGGACGCCCCTGAACTGGAAGACCCCAAATCGGTACCGACCGTCGAATACCAAAGAGAGACAGGTCGCCCAAAAGGATGATCATACGGCCCGCCACCGTCGCCGACCGTTTCAGCGTCGTCGCGTTGTGGGAAACGGTCTTCCCCGATGATCCGCCTCATAACGCTCCGCCGAAAGCGTTCGACGCCAAGCTCGCCGTACAGGACGACATGCTGTTGGTGGCCATGGACGAAGATGCCATTGCAGGCACCACGATGGCAGGATACGACGGTCACCGCGGTTGGCTGCACAAGGTGGCCGTCTTGCCGCAGTACCAGGGTCGAGGCCTGGCCACGGCTCTTGTCCGTCATGCCATCCGTGTATTGCAGTCCGCCGGCTGCATAAAGGTCAATCTGCAGATTCGAACGACGAATCTTGAAGTTCGCCAATTCTACGAATCCTTGGGCTTCGAGTTGGAGGACCGTCTGAGCATGGCAGGGCACATCGGGTGAGCCGTTCGCGAGTCGGAGTTGCACTTCTTTTCCCAACGGCTGGCCCGTCACGAAGGAGAAGCCAGATGCCGCCGCGTTCCGGCCGCCGCCGTCCAGGCCCTCAACGCGCCGCAAGGTTCTCCGCCAGCGCCCGCCGGTACAGGCGCAGGGTGAGCGGCGTCAGCGCGGCCACCGGCGCCCCGAAGATCAGCGGCAAGAGCGCCACGCTGTAGCGCACGCCGTCGATGCCGAACACCCAGTCGTTCAGCGCGCCCACCAGGGTCGGCCCGAACATCAGCCCGGACAGGCTGATCGCCATGTAGTAGAGCGCCACGGTCTGGGCGCGGATGCGTGGCGGCACGATGTTGAGCAGGGCCGTCACTCCGGTGGCGGAAATGAAGGCGATGCCGATGTTGCCGAAGGCGAGCACACCGAAGGCGAGCCAGGGGTCGCCCAGCAGCGGGCCGACCACGCACGGCGGCAGGCACAGCAGCAGCCCCGCCACGGCGATTCGCAACGGCGCATCCTTGAAGCCGCGCGCGGTGTAGCGGTCAGACAGCCACCCGGCGACGTTGACCGCCGCCGGACCGAGGATAACAAGCGTGATGCCGTGGGCCAGGGCGTACTTCTCCACCGGCCAGCCCCAGGTTCGATCGAAGGTCACCGCCAGCCAGCCGTGGCTGTAGGCGATGACGGTCATGCAGCAGAAAATTGAGACGAAGCTTGCGTAGATGGCCGCGTGCCGGCCCACGTGCGCGAACATGTGCCCCAGGTGGGAACGGGCCTGCCGTGCGCCGGCAAGGATGCGCTTCGGTTCCGGCAGCCAGAAAAAAAGCAGCGCCAGCAGCAGTCCGGGCAGTCCGACTACGATGAAGGCGAGTTGCCAGGCCGCGACCTCGCCCACCAGCGGCAGCACGGTTTGTTCGTTGGTACTGGCCCACGCCAGCACCCCTGCCCCGAGCAGAGCCGCCAGTCCGCTGCCCAGGGAAATGGCGCTGGAATAGACGGCGATGGGCTTGCCCCGCCGTTCCTCCGGGTAGGAATCCGCAATCAGCGACATGGCGCACGGGCTCAGCGTCGCCTCTCCCACGCCAACCGACATCCGCGCGATGAATAGCTGCATGAAGTTGCGCGCCAGCCCGGACAGTGCGGTGGCGGCCGACCAGACGGCGACACCGGCCGCAACGATCCAGGTGCGCCGCCGCCGGTCTGCCAGGTAACCCAGCGGCAGCCCCATGGTGGCATAGAAGATGGCGAATGCCGGACCCAGGACCAGCCCGATCTGCAGGTCGGAAAGGCCCAGGTCCGCCTTGATGGGATCGATCAGCAGACCGAGGATGTTGCGATCCACGAACGAGACCACGTAGGCAACCGTCAGCAGGCCCACCATGTACCAGGCCCGGCCGGCCGGCGGGTATTCGACCCGCGGCGCCGAACCGGCCTCCCCGGCGGCTCGATCGGTGTCGGCCGTCATCTCAGCCCGGCGTTTCGGGAACCGTCAGAATGCAGTAGAGCACGGTCAGGTTGCCGTCAGCGTCGAGCAGGCCCACTTCGCGGCCGGTGCGGCCGTCGTGGGTCACGAGCTTTTCCTCCGGGAAGATCTGGAATCCATGCGCCTGCGCCCGCTCGAGAACGCCGTCGATGTCGCTGCATTCCACCACGATTGCCGAACGGCGGGGCGAGGGCTGCGGCTCAAGGCCGGGGACCTCGGTCAGGGCCATGACGCGCGGCTGATCGGGCGTGCTCAGCGTCGCGAATCCCACCGTGGTTGCGCGGTCGATATCGAATACCTCGTGGGAATAGCTCTTCGCCCTCGGCTCTTTGACGAAGGCGACTTCGAAGCCGAGCACATCCCGATAGAAGGTCAAGGCCCGGTCCATGTCGGCAACGAGAAAGTTGGCACGTTGCACGCGCAGGTTCATTTCACTCCTCCGGATGTTCTTCAGCTTGTGGTTCTTCGATACCCGTGACCTGGTTGCACTCGAAAAAACGGCCGTCCGGGTCGAAGACGGAAACGCCGAGTTCGCTCACCGGCGTTCAGTCCTCCACCAGCAGCACCTGGCAATCGGCGATGCCCTCCCGCAGCTTGCGTACCTCGGCATACTCCGGCGAATTCCAGAAAGCCAGGGCCGCCGACTTGTCAGGCCATCTGGATATCACCAGTGAGCCGCCCGGGTGGTCGCCTTCCAGCACGCTCAGGCCCGGGGCCCGCACCAGGTATTCGCCGCCGAACCGCCCCGTCAACTCCGCCGCCGCCGGGCCATAGCCCGCGATGAACTTCTGGCGATCGTGAAGCTGCGCCGTAATCACCAGATAAGCTGCCAACTTCGCCTCCAGGGCTCACATCGCAAAAGACATATTATTATATCTTTAAGTCTTTTGGTGCTGGAGTGGAGACAGCCTAGTGAATCGGGTCGAGCGGCTGGTTGAACTCCACCAGGAAACCGTCCGCATCGTAGAAGCGTGTGACGTTCACCCGGATGATGCCGGTGCCGTCGTAGGACGGATACTCCGTGTACGTGGGCCCGCTGATGACTTCGACGCCGTCGACCGCCTCGATCAGCGGCCAGCGCTCATCCAGTTCCGTGGTATTGAACAGCAGCACCGAGTTGCCCGGTGTAAACCCCTCCTTGCGTACCGGCTTCGTATGCACCGGGTGCTCGGAATTGTTGTATTCGTAGTCCACAAGGCCGAGAACACCGATGAAATCGTCGCTCGCTTTCAGAAAAACCAGGCGTATCTCCTGCTGGCGGTCCTCCTCCCGGTGCGGCCGGCGGATGATGTTGTCGTAGATGATCTCCATGCCGATCGCATCGCGGTACAGGAGCAGCGATTTCTCGATATCCCGTACAATCAGCGTCTGGCGTCTCAGGGTGAGCGGGTCGGGCGCTTCAGCGAGGCCACGCCGAACGTCCCGGGGTACGGACGCTGTGTCGGCAGCCAGGCCATTTGGCGATTCCACCGCTTCTGCCGGGTTGTTGGACTTGGCGCAGCCGCCGATCGTGAACAGCAGAACAGGAATCAGGTGGAGAGTCGCCAATCCTGCCCAATGCGAACGCATTGAAGGTTTGATGTCTGTTTTCACTGTGGTTCTCCCTGACGGACTGATCAGACTTCGGCGATGATACCGTCCGCGAGCAATTCCTCTATCGCATCGGAAGTACAACCGGAGCGCTCGGCCGATTGCCTGGAATGGGCTCCAGCCCGCGGCAAGTCGTGGCGCAGGTTCAGGCGCCGGCCGTTCATTTCCAGGGGCAGTTTGGGCAGCCGCGCCAGTTCGCCGCGTCGCTTGCCGTCAGTCACATGCACGCCGACCAGCCCCCCCTCGTTCAGGTGAGGGTCATCGAACAGGTCTGCCGGCCTGTTGATTTCCGCGAACGGCATGCCGGCGCGTTCCAGTTTCTCGACAGCCTCCCGGCGCGGCATTGCGCCGAAGAGTCCGGCCAGGGCCGGCAGGAATCGATCCCGGTGTTCGGTGCGGCCGTTGTTGGTGGCGAGCAACGGGTCGGCGCCGAGAGCATCGAGTGCGAAGTATTCGCAGAACTTGCGCCATTGGGTGTCACTGACCACGGCGACAAAGATCTTCTCGCCGTCCGCGCAGTCGAAGAGGTCGTAGACGCCCCAGGCCGAGCGCCGCACCGACATGGGCGGCGGCGCCTCGCCGAGCACCGCCTGCTGGGCCATGTGCTGGCCCACCATGAACGCGGTGGTTTCGAAGAGCGCACTGGTCACCAGTTGGCCCTTGCCCGTTGCCCGGCGCTGATTAAGTGCCGCGAGAATGCCTATGACGCCGAACATGCCGCCGGCGATGTCAATCACTGAAGAGCCGGCGCGCATGGGCCGGTCCGGCAGGCCCGTCATGTAGGCCAGACCGCCGAGCATCTGGGTCACTTCATCGAGGGCAGCCCGTTGTTCGTATGGCCCGCTGAGAAAGCCTTTCAGGCTGCAATAGATGAGCCCGTCGTTGCGGGCGGACAGCGCTTCGTAACCCAGACCGAGCCTGTCCATGGCGCCGGGCCGGAAATTTTCGATCACCACATCGGCGCCATCGATGAGGCGATAGACCAGGTCGCGGCCTTCCGGGCGCTTCAGGTCCACGCACAGGCTCAGCTTGTTCCGGTTGTACATGGCAAAGAAACCGCCGCCGGACCCTTGCAGGCGCCTGGTGTTGTCCCCGCCGGGGGGTTCGACTTTCAGCACGTCGGCCCCCAGGTCCGCCAGGATGACGCCCGCCGCCGGGCCCATGACCATGTGCGAAAACTCGACGACCTGCAGGCCGCCCAGGGGCAGCCCGTTATCCTGGCGCCTTCCTTCCATCAGTCGGGCAAGTCCGAGACCGATTCGATGAGGGTGAAGAATCGGTTCCTGTCCCGGTCGAACAGCTTGAGTTCGTCGGCCAGGACTTCTGCTGCCGCCTCGGGTGCGGCCAGGCGCTCCCTGACCGCCTCGAACGCGGCCCTGTCCGGATACCAGATCTCGAGGATCACATCGAAGTCGCCATCTTCGCCGAAGGTCGCGGCGTTCCCGTCCGAGGTCGGATTAAGGAAGCGGCGCATATACCTGCAGGCATGGCCTGAGAGGTACTTCTCGCCGATCACCCGGTGCGTGGATTCGTAGTAGTCGCGGAACGCCTGCACCGACATGCCCCGTCGCCGCTTCAACAATCCGACCGTCTTGATCATTCAGGTGACTCCACCAAGACCTCCCCGAGATGCCGGCGGAGCGTACCCGCCGATGCAATGCGTGAAATGACACTATGATATATCATTAATTCATTTCCGAAGACCAGCGCGCCAGTGCCAGGCACGCCCCGGCACCCGCGAGGCGGCAGATCTTGCAACCACACAGTCCACTCATCGATATCGAAGTCAGCGAGGTCGGAATGCGCGACGGCCTGCAGAGCATCGACTCGATCATGCCCACCGGCGCAAAGAAGGACTGGCTCGCGGCAGAGGCGGCGGCCGGGGTACCGGAGATCGAAGTCGGCTCTTTCGTCCCGGCAACCCTACTGCCGCAACTGGCCGATACCGCAGAGCTGGTAGCCTTCGCCAAGACTCTCCCCGGGCTGCACGTTGCAGCGCTCGTCCCCAACCTCAAGGGTGCACGGGCCGCTATCGGGAGCGGCGTCGACAAGATATCGCTGCCCTTTTCCGTGAGCGAGACCCACAGCCTGGCCAATCTGAACCGGACGCATGCGCAGATGTTCGACGAGGTGTCCGCCATTGTCGCCGCCATCGACGATACACCGGCTGCCGAACGTCCGCACTTTGAGGTGGGGCTGTCCACGGCATTCGGCTGCACCCTGGAAGGCGCCGTCGATGAGGACGACGTGGTGCGGATCGCGGAGAAGGTTGTGCGATTGGGGGCCGATGAAGTCGGCCTGTCCGACACCACCGGCTACGGCAATCCGGCCCAGGTAAGGCGTCTGACCTCGCGCATCCATGCCGCGGTCGGCCCGGAACGGCTCACCGGTATCCACCTGCACAACACCCGCGGTCAGGGGCTCGCCAATGTCATGGCCGCCCTGGAGGCGGGGCTGACGACCATAGACAGTTCCCTGGGCGGCATCGGCGGCTGCCCGTTCGCGCCGGGCGCCAGCGGCAACATCGTCACAGAGGACCTGGTCTTTCTGCTGGAATCCATGGGGCTGCACACCGGCATCGACATCGACCGACTACTCGCCGTCCGGGAGCAGGTGCAGGCGGCCCTGCCGGGCGAGTCCCTCTACGGGTTTCTGCCCGATGCGGGCGTACCCAAGGGTTTCTCTTACGCTCGCGCCCACCGCGGCCATGCGGTAACTTGACCGGGGCCTAACCCGACCTAATCATGAATGGGCCGGGCTAACGAGGCGGGTCTTTACCAGGACAGACCTCTTGTTCGGAAATCAGGTTGCCGGATGAATCGATTTCTTGCGCGTTCACTGCCTTCTCCCGGGGTTGGGACATCCCACTGCTAGTTCATGACACAGGATTCAGACCAGCACCCGACACTTGTCTCCAGCTACGCTGCCCTGGCGCTGCAGTTCGCCGTCCACGCAATCAATCGCTGTCCGGACGTGGCTTCGTCCCGCAAGCATATCGATGCCGCGCTGGAGCGCGTGGCCGCCCAGGTAGCGGCCAGCCGCCAGTTCATCGGCGAGCAACTGAAGCTGGTGGTACTGCCGGAGTACTTTCTCACCAGCTACCCGTTGGGCGAGTCCATCGCCGCCTGGCGGCAACGCGCCTGCATCGATCCCGGGGGACGGGAATACGAGCGGCTGGGGCGCATCGCCCGGGACTGCGGCGTCTACCTGTCCGGCAACCTGTATGAAACCGACCCAAACTTTCCCGAACTCTACTTTCAGTCCAGCTTCATCATCGACGATGCCGGCGACGCCATCCTGCGTTACCGGCGCCTGATCTCCATGTACGGGCCGACGCCCCACGACGTGCTCGACCGGTACCTGGACATCTACGGCGCCGACAGCCTGTTTCCCGTGGCCGTCACCCCGCTCGGCCGCCTTGCCGCCGTCGCCTCGGAGGAGATCCTGTTCCCGGAAGTGAGCCGGGCCCTGGTGCTGAACGGCGCGGAGCTGCTATGTCATTCGTCCTCCGAGATCGCCAGCCCCACGGTGACGCCAAAACACGCAGCCAAGCTGGCCCGGGCTTATGAGAATCACGTCTACATCGTCTCGGCCAACACCGCCGGCATTGCCGGCATCGATCTGCCGAACGAGTCCGTCGAGCGGGGGTCGAAGGTGGTGGACTATGCCGGAAGGGTGCTCGCGGAAGCCGCAAGCGGCGAATCGATGGCCGCTTACGCGGACATTCATATCGATGCCCTGCGGGACTACCGCCGGCGTCCCGGGATGTTCAACGTTCTGACCCGGCAGCGGCTCGGCCTCTTTTCGAGCATCTACTCGGATGACGCCGTGTATCCGGCCAATTCGCTTCTGGACGACGACGGCAAGGTGATCGAGCCGGAACGGGCTCACTTCTTGGACACTCAGCGCCGGGCGATCCGAGCGCTCATGGAGCGGGGCGTTATCTGACGATCCGGCCCGTTTCTCTACCGGGTTCGCTGTCCCGGCCCCGCCCTGCCGCCGTGCCGGAATCGGCCCCCGGTTCCGCAGCCCCCCTGCGCCTGGCCAGTGCCGCGAGGTTCGCGGAGTGGCCGTCGCGGGTGATGCGGTAGCGCGAGACGATCAAGAGCGCAAGCAGGTTGAGCCCGCAGAACAGCGGCAGGAACATCGACGCCAGGTTCACCGGCAGCTCCCGGGTCATCAGGTCGACCGAGTCGATGCCGTCCAGGCCCACCAGCGAGACGATGGTGCCCGCACCGAGAACGCCCCCCGCGGAGATCCCTTTCGCGACGAAGCCCCGGGCGGCGTAGAAAAGGCCCTCGGAGCGCCTGTTGGTCGCCATTTCGCTGTCCTCCACCACATCGGCCATCATGGAGTCGAGCAGTACGCCGCCGCTCATGAGGCAAACCACCTGGATGACCGTGATCGCAGCAAAGGCGAACAGGGACGGCCAGCTCCCGATCGCCGGCCACCAGCCAAGAAGCAACAGCACAAAGGGCACCGGGTAGATCGAAACGGTTAGCAGGATGCCGGTGATTGCACCGGCCTTCTTGCCCAGCCTCGCGCCCAGCCGGGGCGCCACCCAATAGGCCGTGACGGGCGACACCATGACGCAGATGCCCACCACCGCGATCTGCAACCCGGAAAAACCGAAGTAATAGTATGCGTTGTAGAGGAACAGCGCTTCCGCGAGACCCGCGCCGATGGCCGCCACGAGCCCATAGAAGAACAGCGCGGCGAAGTTGGGGTTGCGCACCGACTGGAAGACCTGGCGGATTTCATGGCCGATCGCATGGATGCGCAGGGGCTCGGTCGGCCGGGGCAGCGCGGCCGCTTCCCGGCGCGTGCCGAGGCT
>CAZWZH010000197.1:0-60051 GCA_964638775.1 uncultured Pseudomonadales bacterium | reverse complement strand
CGACGGCATGAAGTGCGACGAGCGGGGCAACGTCTACGTGACCGGCCCGCGCGGCTTCTGGGTGTTCGCGCCGGACGGCGAGCACCTGGGCGTCATCGGAATGCCGGAGCACTCGGCCAACCTGAACTGGGGCGGCGCCGGGTGGAACGAGCTGTACTGCACCTGCTCGACCTCGGTTTACCGGGTCGTGCTCAAGGTTGCCGGCAATCGCCTGGCCTACATGTAGGAGGGTACTCAAGGGCAACGATGAGTTCCCTTGGGCGCTCCAACGATCGACCCTGCTCCGCTGGTACCCCATGCCCGGCTGGCCTCGAAGCCATCTCGTCTGCAAATTCGGCGAGCCTCAGGACGGGCACCGTCCGTTTTATCGGCATGGGGGCGTACAAATGCTATCCGGAGCGTTTGACCGATAACCTGGCCAGGCGATTGACGGTTTGAACCTGAGTCAGGTCGGCAGGATGCGCATGGCCTGAAGACGCCGGAACTGGTCGCGAAACATGACCTCGGTGTCGATGCAGTCGCTGAACCCGGCCTGCCGCACCTTGACGGTGGACAGCAGCGTGTGTTGCGAACCGCGCAGGCCGAATACCGCGTCGGCGAATTGCCAGGAGGACCCGACCAGTTTGTCCATCGTCAGACCGCTCAGGCCGTATTTCTCCGTCATTTGCTGCCAGAGCCCGGCATGATCCGGCATGGTCTCGGCCAGGCTTGTCGGGCGGTTTTCGCCGACGGCCATGTCAAAGCATTGCGCGATTGACGGCCAGACGGATCGCCAGACCAACTCGTCGCCATTGGTAATGTTGAAGGTCTCGTCGCGTGCCGCGGGCGCCGTCGCCGCCCAGCGGATCGCGCGCCCGAGCAGCAGCGCATCCGTCGCCTGGGTAATGAACGGGTCGCCACCCGGGAATGACAGGGTTAGTCCCAGTTCCCTCTGCACGGCGGCGTATACGCCGATGGCCATGGTCATGTTCATCGGGCTGCCAACCGCCATGCCGCAGACGATCTGCGGGCGCATGACGGTGAATGCCCACCCGCCCGCGGCGGAGCGTTCGCGAATCAGGTCTTCCTGGTTCCAGTAGAAGTTGGGTCCTGCGTGGCGCGGGTGGTGCTCCTTGCCCGGGTTGAGCATGGGGCGCAGATGGGCGCCGTAGGCCTTGGTGCCCTGCAGCAGCGTCAGGTGTTCCGTGGGCTCCAGGTGATCGAGCAGGTTGGTCAGCATGGCGAGATTGGTGCGAATCTGCTCGTCCTCCCGCCAGCCGCCGATAAGGTCCGGCCGCTCGTACAGGGCCGTGTAGACGATGTGGGTGACACCACTCAACGTAAGGTCGGAGAGCACTGTGCGGCAGGTGGTGCGGTCAGTGAGGTCCAGAGACAGGAACCGGGCTCGCGTCGGAAAGTCCGGGGCGCGCCTGGACAGTCCGATCAACTCGCAGCCGGCCGCATCCTCCATCGCTTCCAGCACGCCCCGCCCGACCAGTCCAAGCGCGCCGACAACCAGCATCTTCATGGCTCTATCGTGCAATGCAGATGCGGTGGTCGTAAAGGTCCGTTGGCGAAGGCGCGCGGCCTTCACCGCAATACCCGGGTCAGCCGCCGAAGCGGTAGTTCACCTTCATGCCCCAGATACGCGGATGTGGCCGCAGGCGAAACCCGCTGTAGCCGAAGTTCTCGCCGGTTCCGGTGAAGTACGCCTCATCCGTGAGGTTCTCGACGTAGGTCACCAGTTCCCAGTCCTCGCTGGGCTGGATACCGATCCGCAGGTTCAGTAGATGCACGTCCGGCGTGCGGAACGGGAAGCCGTCGCTGCGGTCGGGGACCTGGGCGATCGGGACCTGCCGCGTGAGGGGATCGGCGTAGATGACGGCGCCGCTCGTCTGCCGGTAGGTGACATCCTCGATGGTGGAGAACTGGGAATCCTTGTAGATCCACTCCAGCCGCACCCAGCCGTCCCAGCGGTCGACCTGAAAGCTGTAGTCGGCCGCCATGCTCCAGGACAGCTCCGGCGCCCGGGGCAGGGGCTCGCCCTTCAGGTCAACGAACAGGTTGCCGCTCAGGCGCGCCACATCGTCGCTCTTGATTTCGGTGTCGACATAGCCGAGCCCTGCCGTGACGCTCAGGTTGCCGTTGATCAGGGCCGCCAGTTCCGCCTCGAACCCGACGGCGCGCGCTTCCTCGACGTTGATGGTCAACTCGACATTGGTGGTGGCGTCGCCCGGTACCAGGAAGAAGAACGTCTCCAGTTGCAGGTCGGTCCAGTCGACGTAGAAGGCGGAGGCGTTGAAGCGCGCCCGTCCGTCGAGCAACGTGGACTTCACGCCCAGTTCGTAGTTCCAGAGCTTCTCCGCGGCGAACGGTTCGTCGACGGCGGAATTGTCGACGCCGTTCCGACCGAGGGAGAAGCCGCCGGCCTTGTAGCCCCTGGAGACGGTGCCGTAGAGGGTGGCTTGTTGGGAGGCTTCGTAGGAAACGGCGATGCGAGGTGAGAAGTTGTCGAACGTCCTGTCGTTGCCGATCTCCGCCGTCGGCACGATGTCGTTGGGCCAGCGGGGCCCGCCGGTGGGGCCCAGGGGGAAGAAGGTGTAGTCGACGTCGTCGGAGGTGTAGCGCCCGCCCAGGGTGAGATCGAGGCGGTCGCTGACCTTGAGGGTGACATCGGCGAAGACCGCGATGCTCTTCAACTCGAAGTCGTCCCGTTGACAGGCCAGACAGAACGGCCGGCCGAAGATGTCGTTCAGGAAGGTGGGCGGCAGGGAGCCGATTGCGGCGTGGTCCACGCCGTCGACGGTGGTCGTCGTTCCCAACTGCACGTTGCTGTCGATGGTCTTCTCGTCGCGGGCGTACATGGCGCCCAGGGTCCAGTCCAGCGACTCGGTGGATGCATTGAGACGCACCTCGGTGCTGAAGGAAGTGCCCTCGCGGGTCTGGTCGCGGAACACCACATGCTCCGGGACCAGGTCGTTGTCGAATACCCGGTCGGTGTCGGTGTCGATCCAGCCCGTGATCCAGTTCAGGGTGGCGGTGTCTGACAGTTCCCGGCTTATCTTGAGGATGCCGGTCAGGGTTGTGTTGTCGTTCTTCTCGCCGATGGCCGAGCGGCCGGTCTTGTTGCGGTTGTCGGGCCAGAAGCCGGTGCCCGGGTCCACCGGATCGGTCAGGCCGCCGGATGGACCGCGGAACAGGAAGGTCGCCACTGAGTCAGTGTCCCAGACGCCGGCAGGAACGTTCTCGTCGTGCCCCTGCTGCTCGTCGGTGACCATCCACATCAGGTCCACGGTGGTCGCATCGTCCGGCAGCCAGCGGGCGGAGGCGCGACTCATGACGTATTCGTGGCCGGAGTCGCCGCCGCCGGGGACGATGTTCTCCACCAGGCCGCCGGAATCCTCGTAGTAGAGCACCGCGCGCAGAAAGAAGTTCTCGGCAACCGGCAAGTTCACCATGCCGCTGAAGTCGTACTGTTCGCTTGCGCCCTCGAAGGAGCGGGCGCCCACGCTGACGCTGGCGTCGAAATCTTCCGCGGGCTTGCGAGTGGTGAGGTTGAGCGCGCCGCCTACGGCGTTGCGGCCGAAGTAGGTGCCCTGGGGGCCGCGCAGCACCTCGATGCGTTCCAGGTCCTGCAGTTGTGGATTGATGGTTCCCTGGCCCACGGAAGCGACGCTGAACTCGTCCAGGTAGACACCGATCGACTGGATGAAGGAGGTCTCGTCGGTGTTGATGTTGCTAACGCCGCGCATGGCGATGCTGATGCCGCGGCTGCCGACCTGCCCGTCTTCGGTGTAGCTGACGTTCGGCGTCAGGTTGAGGTAGTGGGCCGCCTCGGTGATGTTGGAAGCTTCCAGGGTATCGCCCGTAAAGGCGGTGACTGCGACCGGCACTTCCTGGATGTTCTGTTCGCGGCGCTGGGCCGTAACGATTATTTCCTCCAGTACCGTATCGTCCTGGGCCCGGGCCGGCTGGATGCCAGGGGCGAGCAGGGTAATCGCGAGGACCAGTGTCACTGGTCCGGCCGCTTGCGCAATCATGTATTGATCCTCCCTGGGCCGAAAATCCGCACGAGCGACTTCAACGGCTTGCGACGTCCTGCCCAGCCCCGATTATCGCGCCTGGGCAAGGCGCGGGAAAGTCCGGGAGGCGGGTGAGACGGCCGCGTGGGCGGCGCCCGGGATTGGCATGCGCGCCTTCCGGCACGCGGGACATACCGGAACCCGAGGTGGTATTGTCAATGCGAATCAACGGTGGAGATCAGCGTGAAGGGCATCATCATTCGTACCCTGATCATTGCCCTGGGAATCTGGGTGGCGGACAAACTCGTGCCCGGCATTCATGTCGGATCCATGGGCTCGCTGGTGTTTGCGGCGATCGCACTCGGTCTCATCAATGCGCTGATCCGCCCGCTGATCGTGCTGCTCACGCTGCCCTTCACGCTGCTTACGCTGGGGCTGTTTCTGCTGATCGTCAACGCCGCCATGCTGCAACTGGCCGACTGGTTCGTCTCCGGATTTTCCGTGGATGGATTCTTCACCGCCGTGTTCGGCTCCATCGTGGTCAGCCTGGTGAGCTGGGCGGCTTCGTCGTTCATCGGTCCGAAGGGGCGCTACGAAGTCATGGTCCGGCGGGACCGGTTGTAGCGCCCGGGTCAGAGCACAATGCCGCAGTTCATACTCATCGGCCTTTGCGAGCCGCCTGGTCCGGAGGATCAGACGGCGTTTGATGAATGGTTTGTCGACCAGCACATCGAGGACACCGCAAAGTGCCCGAATTTCGTCAGCGGGCGGGTATTCAAGCTCAGCGGGCCGCACCTCGACGGCAAAACGGTCTCCGGTTACCTGTCTCTCTACGAGGTGGAGGCGCCGAGCTACGAGGAGGCGGAGCGCGTGCTAAACGAGTGGCAGGCCGACCCCGATGCCTGGGAAGGCCGGCGCAGGCACATGAAAACCGGCGCCAGGCTCGGCGGCATTCCGCTCAAGGTCAACGGGTCCGGCTGGTACGAACTGATGAAGTCGTTTCCGGGGCCTAAGGCCGGGCCATAACGGACGCTGTGATATTTCGGAATTGGACGCGCTCGATCATTGAATCGAACGTTCCCGGGCAGTCCCGTGCCGGCGCGGTGGGGCTTGCCGTGGCGATGCTCGTTCTGATGAGCGCCTGCGGGGGTGGAAGCGGCGGCGGCGATCCGGCGCCACCCCCTCCGCCAGCCGGAACCGGCGGCGGAACGGATACCCCGGCAAGCACCGACGGTTGTTCCGTCGAGGTCAGTGGCGGGCCGTATGAGCAGGCCTGGCCCGATATGGAGTGGGAGTCCAGGAGCCCGGAATCCCAGGGACTGTGCCCCGGCGCGATCGACCGGGTCATGGACTATGCCTTCGAGGCCGGAAACGATACGGGCGCGGTGCTGGTTGTCAGGAACGGCTACATCGTCGCCGAACGGTACTCGGAAGACCGGGAAGCGGCCGACCTGGCCACGAGCTGGTCCGTCGCCAAGAGTATCGCCAGCGCCCTGATGGGCGCGGCGCTGGATGACGGCCTGATCCTGAATCTCGACCAGAGCGTGTCTGAGTTCGTACCGGCATGGCGCGAAACCGACAAGTCCGGCATCACCCTGGAACATCTGATGACCTTGCGTACGGCGCTCAAGACCGTTGACGGCACCGGTCTCTATGAAGCCGAGGACCAGTTGCAGTACTCCCTGGATCGCGAACTCGTCGGCGAACCGGGCGAGAGGCACTACGACTATTCGAACGCGGACGTGATGATCGGGGGCGAGGTCATCCGCTCCGCAACGGGCATGCCGGCCGGCGCCTATCTCGACCAGAGGATCGGGGCGACCATCGGGTTCTCGGGAGACTGGTGGACGGATGGCGCCGGCCAGGTAATGACCTATTGTTGCATCGATGCGACACCGCGCGGTTTTGCCCGTTTCGGCCTGCTGTTTGCCCGGGGTGGCGAATGGAACGGCACGACGGTTCTTTCCGGAGAATGGATCGAGGAGAGCACCGGCCCGGCATCGGAGGGCAGATACCGGTACTACTGGTGGTCCGCCGGCAGTGGCGGCATCGGCGCTTTCGGCCTGCACGGGCAGATCGTCGCGGTCTACCCGGAGGCGGACCTGGTGGTCACTCGTTTCAGCCGGTACACCAAACAGGGCGATGGCCGCTCGGTGCGAGAGGGCGACAACTATCACGGTACCGTGGAACCCGGGAGCTTCGACAACGCCGACTTTCTCGAACTGGTGCTCGACAGCCTGGAGGACGAGTAGCGGAAAGCCGGCCGGTTGCGGCTATTGCCGCGGTTCGAGTTCCAGCAATCTGGTGTGTTCGTCGACACGCTGGCCCGCGGCGCAGTGAACCGCGGTCACCTCGCCGGCGCAGGGCGCAACGATGGTGTGCTCCATCTTCATGGCCTCGATGACTGCCAGCACGTCGCCGGCCTTCACCTCATCGCCCACGGCAACAGCCAGGCTGATCACCTGTCCGGGCATCGGTGAGACGATACGGTCGGCGCCGTCAAGGCGATCCGCCAAGCCTGCCGTCGCGTCCTGTTCGCATTCAAAGAGATAGGTTTCACCGTCGAGCATGAGGTGGATGTCGCTGCCGTCCAGAAACAGGCCCGCCGCGTGCAGACGGCCGTTCAGGCGAACGACGAGAGAATCGGCGCCGGAGCTCAGCTCTTCCACGCTGAAGGAGGCATCGCGGACCAGAACCCGTCCGGAATGAAACCGAATCGTCTGCGACGAGCCGCCCTGCCTCAGGCGCAGCTCGATGCGTGCGGGCTGATTGACCCGCCAGCCGTCGGCCCGGAACCAGGGACCGGCGCCTCTCGGAATTGCGGCCAGCGCGCCCAGTGCCCAGTGCACCTCGCTGAGCCCGGGGGTCACTGCCTCGTGGATGTTGTCGGCAAGATGGGTGCCGTAGTCTCCGGCCACGAATTCGGGGTGGGCGAGCAGGTTGCGCAGGTACCCGGCGTTGTGCTCGATGCCGGCTATCTCGGTCTTTTCCAGGGCTTCGATGAGATCACGGCGCGCCGCTTCCCGGGATGGCCCATGGGCAATCAGCTTCGCCACCATCGGGTCGTAGTGCACCGGCACGGAATCCCCCTCGTCCACACCGGTGTCGACCCGCACGTTGTCGGGAAAGCGCAGTCTCAGCAACCTTCCCGCGGAGGGCAGGAAACCCCGTGCCGGACTCTCGGCGTACAGGCGCGCCTCGATGGCGTGGCCGTTGGCTTCGGGTTCGATCTCGAGCGCTTCGCCGGCAGCGATGCGCAACTGCCATTCCACGAGATCGAGACCGGTTATGGCCTCGGTGACGGGGTGCTCCACCTGCAGGCGGGTATTCATCTCCATGAAGTAGAAGGCGGTGTCGTCTCCCCGGCCTTCGGCAATGAACTCGACCGTACCCGCACCCGTGTAACCGATGGCTTTCGCGGCATTTACCGCCGCTTCGAGCAGCCGCGCGCGCAGGGGTTCGCCCACCGTCGGGCCCGGCGCCTCCTCGATGACCTTCTGGTGACGGCGCTGCACGGAGCAGTCCCGTTCGAAAACGCCGACGGTGTTGCCGTGCGTATCGGCCAGGATCTGCACCTCCAGGTGTTTCGGATTCACCAGGTAGCGTTCCAGCAGCATCTTCTCGTCCGCGAAGGCGGCGGCGGCTTCACGCCGCGCTCCTTCCAGGGCGGCGGCGAACGCTTCCGGCGCCTCGACCAGCCGCATGCCCTTGCCCCCGCCTCCGGCGGAAGCCTTGATCAACAGCGGGAACCCTGTCTCGCGGGCGGCCGCCGCGAGGACGGCGTCGTCCTGGTCGTCGTCCTGGTATCCGGGAACCACCGGCGTGCCGGCCGCGGCGACCAGTCGCTTGGCCTCCACCTTGGAACCCATGGCGCGGATGGCGGCGCTGGACGGGCCGACGAAGGCGACCCCCGCTCTGGCGCAGGCATCCGCGAAATCGGCGTTTTCGCTCAGAAAACCGTAACCGGGATGAATCGCATCCGCCCCGGCTTGCTTCGCCGCGGCAAGCACGGCATCGATATCCAGATAGCTCTCCACGGCGGGCGCCGGGCCGATACGGCAGGCGCTGTCGGCGCGCCGGACATGCAATGCGCCCGCATCGGCATCGGAGTAGACGGCCACGGTGTGTAATCCCAGCCGCCTGGCCGTGGCGATAACCCGGCAGGCGATCTCGCCCCGGTTGGCGACGAGCAGGGTGCGAATGGTCACAGTAAAACTACATCCGGAAGACGCCGAAGCGGGATTTTGGCTGTTCCGGCGCTCGGCAGGCCATTGCCAGCGCCAGGCCAAGCGCCCGGCGGGTGTCGACGGGGTCGATCACGCCGTCGTCCCAGAGGCGGGCGCTGGCGTAGTAGGGATGGCCCTGGGTTTCGTACTGATCCCTGATTCCTTCCATGAAGGCGTCCTGTTCCCCCTGCGGCCAGCTTCTGCCGCGCGCCTCCAGGCTGTCGCGGCGGACGGTGGCGAGCACGTGGGCAGCCTGTTCGCCGCCCATCACCGAGATGCGGGAGTTGGGCCAGGTCCAGAGCATGTTGCCGGTATAGGCGCGGCCGCACATGGCGTAGTTGCCGGCGCCGTGGGAGCCGCCGATGACCACGGTGAACTTCGGCACTCTGGCGCAGGCGACGGCGGTGACCATCTTGGCGCCGTTCTTGGCGATCCCTTCGTTCTCGTATTTCCTGCCCACCATGAAACCGGTGATGTTCTGCAGGAACAGGAGCGGTATCCCCCGCCGGTCTGCCACCTGGATGAAATGCGCGGCCTTGAGCGCCGATTCGGAGAACAGGATGCCGTTGTTCGCCAGGATGGCGACGGGGTAGCCGTCGATGTGGGCGAAGCCGCACACCAGGGTTTCGCCGTAGAGCGGCTTGAACTCGTGGAGTTCGCTGCGGTCCACCAAACGCGCGATCACTTCTTTGACATCGTAGGGCGTGCGGGTATCCCTCGGCAGCACCCCGTACAGCTCGGAGGGGTCGGCTTCCGGTTCCGCCGGGTCGCGTGTCTTGACGGTAGGCCGGTAGCGCAGATGGCTGTTGGCGACGATCTCCCGGGCCAGCGCCAGGGCGTGGCGGTCGTCGTCGGCCAGGTAGTCGGCCACGCCCGAGGTTCTGCTGTGCACATCGCCCCCGCCCAGGGTTTCGGCATCCACCTCTTCGCCGGTGGCCGCCTTCACCAGCGGCGGCCCGCCGAGGAAGATCGTGCCCTGGTTGCGCACGATCACCACCTGGTCGCACATGGCGGGCACGTAGGCCCCGCCGGCGGTGCAGGACCCCATGACCACGGCGATCTGGGGAATGCCGTCGGCGGACAGGTTCGCCTGGTTGTAGAAAATGCGGCCGAAGTGGCGCCGGTCGGGAAAGATGCCGTCCTGAAGGGGCAGAAAACCGCCGCCGGAATCGACGAGGTAAATGCAGGGCAGATGATTTTCGGCGGCAACCTCCTGGGCGCGAAGGTGTTTCTTGACGGTGATGGGGTAGTAAGTGCCGCCCTTGACCGTCGCATCGTTGACGACGATGGCGCAGGGATGCCCCGCCACGCGGCCGACCCCGGTGATGATGCCCCCGCCGGGTGGCCAGTCTTCGTGGAGTTCATAGCCGCCGAGCAGGCCGATCTCAAGGAACGGCGCGCCCGGGTCGAGCAACCCTTCCAGCCTCTCCCGGGGCAGCAGCTTGCCGCGCGAGGCGTGCCGTTCGCGTGACCGTTCGTCGCCACCCAGCGCGAGCCTGGCGGTGAGTTCCCGCAGGTTTCTTGCCAGCGCCCGGTGGTGCTCGCTGTTGGCCCTGAATTCCGGGGACCCTGTATCGATCTTGCTGCGCAGTACGGCCATGCGGGGATTGTACGTATCGAACCGGTCTTCTGTCCCATGAGTTTCCCGGAATTCCGAGATTGCCCGACCTCCCGGTTCCGGGCATGCCCTGCTCTGGACGGACGAAGTCTGCCGCGGGGCGCGAACGGGGTTAAACTTATGTCGGACGGCGGCAGAGTTCCCCGGGCGCGTGCCGCGAACCCGGGCGCGGCGTCGACCGTGGAAGCCAGGCAGCAATAGGCCGGAAAGGGAAAGCCCGAGGAACGCGTGGCCGCCAAGCGCAGCACGAGCAGGAGACCATCGAAGAAGCGCCGGGGGCTGCACGGGCCCAGCTTTTTCACCGGAGCGATCCTCGGCGCAGGCGCCATTGCCCTTGCGCTGCTCGCCCCGGGATTCGTCTCCGAACAGTTCGCAAGGTTGCCCGAGGTTGCGCCGGGCCAGGATGATCTCGAAGTCGTCTTCGAATTTCCGGAACTCCTGCGGGAACCGGTGCCGGTCGACCCGGAGTCATACGGCACCCCGGGTTCGAGGAGGAACGAAGAGCCTCCATTGTCCGGTACGGAGCCGGCGCCGACAGCCGCCGGCCAGGGGCAACCGGCGCCCGCGCAGGCCGCCCCAGTTCGAATCACCGAGATTTACATTCAGGCCGCCTCGTTCCGCGATGCCGGCGACGCCGATCAACTCCGTGCGCGGCTGCTTCTGCAGGGCCTGCCGGCCAGCCTCGGCCAGGTCGAGCTCGGAGACGGCACCTGGCACCGGGTCACCGTCGGGCCGATCGACTCGGCGGAGAGGGCGGGCAGCATCATGGCCCGCCTGCGCGACCAGAACCTGTCCCCCATGCGCATCAATCCCGGCTGATACCTTGAAAGTGCCCCGCACTGCCACCACTATCGCCCGTCATGGAACCGATTCACGGCACCACCGTTCTGTGCGTACGGCGTGACGGCTGCGTCGCCCTGGGGGGCGACGGCCAGGTGTCCGCCGGCAACACGGTCATGAAAGGCAATGCCGTCAAGGTCCGGCGCCTGTACCAGGACAAGGTCCTGTCGGGATTTGCCGGCGGGACGGCGGATGCGTTCACGCTGTTCGAACGGTTCGAGCAGGCCCTGGACAAGTATTCCGGCAATCTAATGCGCGCATCGGTGGAACTCGCGAAAGACTGGCGCTCGGACCGGGTGCTGCGCCGCCTGGAAGCCATGCTCATCGTGGCGGACGGCGGCATGACCCTGATGATCAGCGGCACGGGCGATGTGATCGAGCCGGAGTCGGGCGTCATCGCCATCGGTTCCGGCGGGCCCTACGCCCAGGCCGCGGCCAGGGCGCTGGTCGACAATACCGACCTCGGCGCGGTCGAAGTGGTGGAGAAGGCGCTCGGCATCGCCGCCGACATCTGCATCTACACCAACCACAGCCGCACCATCGAAAGCCTGGCCGCGGGCTGACCGACGGGCGAATCGACATGCAGAAGAAATCGGTCATGACGCCGCGCGAGATCGTCCACGAACTCGACAAGCACATCATCGGCCAGGATGCGGCCAAGCGAGCGGTGGCCATTGCACTGCGCAACCGCTGGCGGCGGATGCAGCTCGAACAGGAGATGCGCGAGGAGATCACCCCGAAGAACATCCTCATGATCGGCCCCACCGGCGTCGGCAAGACGGAAATCGCGCGGCGCCTCGCGAAACTCGCCGGGGCGCCCTTCATCAAGGTGGAGGCGACCAAGTTCACGGAAGTGGGCTATGTGGGGCGGGACGTGGAGTCCATCGTGCGCGACCTGGCCGACGTGGCGGTGAAGATGCTGCGTGAAGCGCAGCTCGCCAAGGTGCAGCACCGCGCCGACGACGAGGCGGAGGAGCGCGTGCTCGATGCGCTGCTGCCGGAACCGCGCAGCGCCGGATTCACCGCGGATGGCGACGGCGGCCAGAAATCGTCGGGAACGCGGCAGATTTTCCGCAAGAAACTGCGGGAAGGGGAACTCGACGACAAGGAAGTGGAGATCGAGATCGAGGCGGTGCCGGTCGGTGTTGAAATCATGGCACCGCCCGGCATGGAGGAGTTGACCAGCCAGTTGCAGAGCATGATCGGCAACCTGGGCTCCGGCAAGAAGCGCACCATGCGCATGAAGATCAAGGATGCCTTCAGGCGCCTCAGGGAGCAGGAAGCGGCCAAGCTCATCAACGAGGATGAGGTGAAGGCCCAGGCCCTCGAGGCGGTGGAGCAGACCGGCATCGTCTTCCTCGACGAGATCGACAAGGTGGCCAAGCGCAGCAACGCGGTGGGCGCCGATGTATCCCGGGAGGGCGTGCAACGCGACCTCCTGCCGCTCATCGAAGGCTGCACGATATCCACCAAGTACGGCATGATCAGAACCGATCACATCCTGTTCATCGCCTCGGGCGCCTTCCATGTCTCCAAGCCCTCGGACCTGATTCCCGAACTGCAGGGCCGGTTGCCGATCCGGGTGGAGCTTCAAGCGCTCACCGCGGAGGATTTCGAGCGCATCCTGGTGGAGCCGGATGCCTCGCTCACCGAGCAGTACCAGGCGCTCCTGGGAACGGAAAGCCTGGCCATCGAGTTCACGACGGACGGGCTGGAACGCATCGCCCAGCTCGCCTGCCAGGTCAACGAGAATACCGAGAACATCGGCGCCCGGCGGCTGCATACGGTGATGGAACGGCTGCTTGACGAAGTGTCGTTCTCCGCCGGCGATACCCATGACGCGCCGGTGTGCATCGACGCCGCCTATGTCGACAAGCACCTGGAGGCCCTGGTCGAAGATCAGGACCTGTCCCGATATATCCTTTGAGGGAACCATCCGCCAAGGCGGGCAATGTCATGCGTCCTTCCAACATTACCTACCGCAAGCGCAGCAAGACCCTGATGCTGGAGTACGGCCCAGCCCATTCGGAACTTTCCGCCGAGCTCCTGAGGGTGTATTCGCCCTCGGCGGAGGTGCGCGGCCACAGCCCCGAGCAGAAACGCCTGCAGACAGGCAAGAAGCAGGTGGCCATCACGGCCATCGAACCCGTCGGCAATTACGGCGTACGCCTCACCTTCGACGACGGCCACGACACCGGCATCTATGCCTGGGACTACCTCAAGGACCTCGCCGATCATCGCGACCGGTACTGGCAGGACTACCTGGCTGATCTAAAGGCCGCCAACGCCTCCCGCCTGCCCGCCATCCCAGTGGGCCATTTCACTCCCGGAAAGAGCTGACTTCCAAAACGTACAACATTTTGATTTTAAAGAGAAAATAACTTGACATAACGTCGTCAGCCTCACCAGCGAGTTCGCATACGGCGCTTCCCTTTCGGCGCACGGCCTCTTTTCTTGCTGTACGCAAGGCACTCTGCTGTATTCGAGGCTTTCGGACGAGCTTAACGCGCCGAAAGGGAAGCGCCGCATACGAACTCTTTCCCGAGATTCGGCGTTGTTACCTGCGCCTCCGCGTCCCGGCACTGTGTGTCCGTCTCGTATCAATTCGGAATCCGGGCTTCCGGGGCAGGTGAGCATTGGCGATCAAGGGGAGTAAACTCCGGCCCATGAGCGACGCGGAACACAGCGCCGGCTTCGGCGACCGCAAGGTGAGTCCGGAGGAGAAAACCCGCCTGGTGAAGGGTGTGTTCGACTCCGTGGCGCATCGCTACGACCTGATGAACGATCTGATGTCGTTGGGCAGTCACCGGCTGTTTAAGCGGCTGATGGTGGAAATGGCGGGGCTGCGCGAGGGCCAGCGGGTGCTCGATCTTGCCGGCGGTACCGGAGACCTTGCCCGGCTGGCGGCGGCGCTGGTGGGTGAGCGGGGCGCTGTGGTGCTTGCCGATATCAACGCGTCCATGCTCGCGGCGGGGCGGGACCGTCTGATCGATTCCGGAATGGCGGGGGTACAGTACTGTCGGGCGGAGGCGGAGGCGTTGCCCTTCGCCGCAGACCGCTTCGATTGCGCGCTGGTCGGCTTCGGCCTGCGCAACTTCACCGACAAGCAGGCGGCGCTGGGAGAGATAAAGCGAGTGCTCAGGCCCGGTGGCGTGCTGCTGGTGCTGGAGTTTTCGAAGCCGGTCAACCCGGTGCTCGAAGGGCTGTCCGCGGGATGGCAGAGCGTCTGGCCGGCCGTCGGGCGGCTGGTCGCCGGCGACGGCGGCAGCTACCGGTATCTCGTGGAGTCGATTCGCCGGCATCCTTCCCAGGAGGCGCTGAAGCTGATGATGGAAGATGCCCGATTCGACGATGTGGAGTTCCACAACCTGCTGGGCGGCGTTGTGGCCATTCACCGGGGAGTGGGTTGATATGAGCCTCGGTTCCGATCTTGAGTCCCTGTTCGCCCGGATGGCGGAGTCGGCGGCCAATGCGACGCTGCGCCTGGACAAGGGCAGCCGGGAGCGCCTGGCCGCGCTGGAAGGGCGCTCGGTACAGGTGGAAAGCTCGGATCCTGCCCAGGTGTTTTCGGTTCGTGTCAGCGATGCGCAGATCGAGGTGCTCCCGGGGCTGGTCGATTCACCGGACGCGCTGGTCAAGGGCAGGTTCCAGGACCTTGTCGCCTGGTTTGCGGTGCCGGACGGCAGCGCGGCGGAACGGGTTGAAATCGACGGCGATGCGGCCGTACCTGCCGACCTGGCCGGGCTGTTCCGGGCGTTGGCGCCACGGGGTCTGCCCATGCCGTTGCGTGGAGATGATCTTCTCGGTGCCGCGGAGCTGGCGGGCGCGGTAATCGGTTCGGTGGCGGAAGGTGCCGCAAGGGCATGGCGCCAGGTGTCGAGCGGGCCGCCGTTCGTAAACCGCGACCGCTTTGGGGAGGCGCGGGAGGAAATCGCAAGTCTGCGCGCTGAAGTCGAAAACCTGGCTGCCAGGCTGGGGTCGCTGGAGTCTGCGGGAGACAAGGGCCCGGATGCGCGGGCTGAGGATTCGGGACGGGAGGATGGCCCGGGACCTGGTCGCCGCGGCGCCCCGCATTCGGATGAGTCGCCGGAATGAAACGCCGGATTCTGCGGATCGCCCGCATCGCCGCGCGCCATCGGCTTGATTCGGTAATTCCGGCGGATGCTCTGCTTGAAAACGAATTGCCGTTTGCGGCCCGCCTGTTGCTGAATAGCTGGCCGGGCCGATGGGTCCCGGCGCGGGGCGATGCGCCGGCCGTGCGCCTGCGCCTGTTCTTCGAGGAACTCGGGCCGGTGTTCATCAAGTTCGGCCAGTTGCTGTCCACGCGGCGAGACCTTCTGCCCGCCGATTTCGCCGATGAACTCGCCAAGCTGCAGGACCATGTGCAGCCCTTCCCGGGCGCGGAGGCCCGGACCATCGTCGAGGAGGCCCTGGGCGACCTGTTCGGCGCCCGCATCGAGCGCTTCGACGAGGAACCGCTCGCTTCGGCGTCGATCGCCCAGGTGCATGGCGCCGTCCTCGGCGACGGCGACGAGGTCGTGGTGAAAGTGGTTCGGCCCGGGCTGGAACAGGTGATCCGCGATGACCTGGACGTCCTGATCCGGCTCGCCGCCTGGATCGACCGGCACATCGCGGCCGGCCGCCGCCTGCACCTGCCCGAGGTGGCGAGCGACTACGCGAAGGTGGTGCTCGGTGAGCTGGACATGGTGCAGGAGGCGGCCAACACCCAGCAGTTGCGGGACAATTTCGCCGGGTCCCCATTGCTCTACGTGCCGCGGGTCTACCATGACCTGACGCGCCCCAACGTACTCGTGCTGGAACGGGTCGGCGGCGTGCCCATCGGCGACGTGGCGGAACTGCGCGCCCGGGGCACGAACATGGAGACGCTGGCCTACCGGGGCGTGGAAACGTTCTTTACGCAGGTGTTCGTGCACAACTTTTTCCACGCCGACATGCACCCCGGAAACATCTTCGTCGATGTGGAGGATCCCGAGAACCCGCGCTACATCGCACTCGACTGCGCCATCATCGGCAAGCTGGAAAAGCGCGACCAGGATTACCTCGCGCGCAACCTCGTCGCCTTCTTCAACCGCGACTACGAGCGGGTTGCGAGCCTGCACTTCGAGTCCGGCTGGATTCCGCAACGCACCGAACAGCGGGAGTTCGAGCAGGTCATCCGCGAGGTCTGCGACCCGATCTTCGCCAAGCCCCTGAGCGAGATCTCCTTCGGTCACTTCATGGTGGAACTGTTTCGCACGGCAGCCCGGTTCGACATGGAGATTCAGCCCCAGCTCGTGCTGTTGCAGAAAACACTGCTCTACATCGAAGGGCTCGGGCGCCAGCTCTACCCGGAACTGGACCTGTGGCGCACGGCCAAGCCCTTCATGGAGGGCTGGATGCGCGAACGCGTAGGGCCGCTGGCCATGCTGCGCGGCTTCGCCGAGCGGGCGCCGGAGATCATGGAGCAGCTCCCCCGGCTACCGGAACTGGTGCTAGACACCGGCCGGAAGCTATCAGGGCTGGAGAGTACGCTGAAGGAACAGCAGGCGAGCGTCCGCCAACTCGAGGAATCTCTCGCCAGGCTGCACCGGGGCCGCCGTCGCCGCCGCCTGTCGGGCGCGGCGCTGATGGCCGTTGCCATGGTGCTGCTCTGGGAACCCGCCATGCAGGCGAGCGTTGAAGGCCTCGGCGCCGCTGCAGGCCTTTTGAGCGCTGCCGTGGGCTCTTACCTGCTGGTCAAGGCCTGAACCGTGCGATAGACGCAAGCAGAGGGCAACGCGCCTATAATGGGGTTGACGGCGGAATGAGCGGCACGGCGCAGGTAGTCCGCGTCTCATCTGTCGACATCGTAGCTCTGCGAGGAGGCTGATCATGCCTGGAGGATTCGGGCTCACTGAACTGCTGGTCGTCCTGGCGATCGTCCTGTTGATTTTCGGGCCGCGGCGGCTCAAGAACATCGGCTCCGATCTCGGCAACGCGATCCGGGGGTTCCGCAAGGCCGTGACCGACGACGAAGCGAAGGCCGGGGCCGAGCGGGACCCGGGGGTCATCGAGGGCGAAGTCACGGGCCAGAAAACCGAGACCAAACAGGACACGCATGTTTGACATCGGTTTCCCGGAGCTGATGCTGGTGGCCCTCGTCGGCCTGCTGGTCATCGGTCCGGAACGCCTGCCCGAGGCATTGCGCACCCTGGGCCTGTGGCTCGGCCGCATGCGGCGCAGCTTCCTCTCGGTCAAGGCCGAGATCGAGAAGGAAATCGGCATGGACGAAGTGCGCAAGCAACTTCACAACGAGGCGGTGATGGAGGAGATGAAACGCATCGAGCGCGAGGTGAAGGCGACCACCAGTGCGGCGGCCGAGGCTTCCCGCGTCGAATCCATCGATCCCGCACCGCCGCAGGCCGCGGATGCCAAGGCTCCGGAGCCGCAGGGTCCGCCGGTCCAACCCGCCAAGTCAGACAGTGGCTGACACTGATTCAACGACATCCGAGGACTCAAAAACCCCCGTTGACGATGCAGCGGAACACGATGCGCTGGTCGACAGCGCGGAAATGCCCTTCATGGCGCACGTGGTGGAGCTCCGCCAGCGCATCCTGCGCGGGCTGTTCGCCGTACTCGCGCTGTTCCTGCCCATCTACTTCTTTGCCAACGAGCTCTACGAACTGGTGGCCGCGCCGCTGATGGCGCATCTGCCCAACGGCGGCAACATGATCGCCACGGAAGTGGCCACCCCTTTCCTCACGCCGTTCAAGCTCGCGGTGTACGCGGCGGTCTTCGTCGGCATGCCAGTGCTGCTCCACCAGGCCTGGTCGTTCGTTTCGCCGGGCCTCTACAAGCACGAGAAGCGCTTCGCACGCCCGCTCCTGGTCTCGAGCGTGGCGCTCTTCTACAGCGGCATGGCGTTCGCCTACTTCCTGGTCTTCCCCCTGGTGTTCGCCTTCATGGCGAGCGTCACGCCCATGGGCGTGACCATGATGACGGACATCAACCGTTACCTGGATTTCGTTATCACCATGTTCTTTGCGTTCGGCTTCGCCTTCGAGATCCCGATTGCAACCCTGCTGCTGGTCTGGTCCGGCGTCAGCACGGCAGACAGCATCGCCAGGAAACGCCCTTATGTGATCGTCGGCTGTTTCATCGGCGGGATGCTGCTCACCCCTCCGGACGTCATCTCCCAACTCCTGCTGGCGCTGCCAACCTGGCTGCTGTTCGAGGTGGGCATCCTGTTCGCCCGCGTTGCGGAGAAGCGCACCGAACGCGACTGACTCACGCGTGGAAACGCGTTTGATCAACCCGCCGGGCGTTCGGAAAAGCCAGATCCTTCAATGAAGCGTTTAACGGAAGATCAATTTCTCTCCAGAAGAAACGTCACGGGGCCGTCGTTAACCAGGGCAATCTGCATGTAGGCGCCGAAGCGGCCGGTTTGCACGTTCTGGCAGCGCTTCCGCAACCCGTCGGCGTAGGCGTCGTAGAGCCGTTCGGCCTGCTCCGGCGGCGCGGCGGCGCTGAATCCAGGGCGTCGGCCCCGGCTGGTGTCGCCCGCCAGCGTGAACTGGGAAACCACCAGAATGGAGCCGTCGACATCGAGCACGGACCGGTTCATGGGCTTTTGCTCGTCGGCGAAGATCCGCAATCCCAGGGTCTTGTCCACCAGCCAGTCGACCTGTTCCAGCCCATCGCCGGGGAAGACGCCCACGAATGCCAAGAGACCCGCGCCGATCTCCGCGACCACCGAGGACTCGACCGTGACGGAGGCGCCGGTCACGCGTTGCAGCAGGACCCTCACAACGGGGACGATCCAGATCGTTTAGGAAGCGCGCAGCCAATCCGGGATTCATTGCTTGAATTGCGGTCTCGCACTACACTGCGCGGCCCGATGCCGACGAGCGGAAACGCCGTTGGTGGAAGACGGTCGGCGAGCATGCACATAACTGATTTAAAACCCTTTTCCCGATACGGGAAGACTTGACGGGCGGCGATTATGGCGGAACCGATCAAGGCTGTCGCGCTCATCTCCGGGGGCCTCGACTCCATGCTCGCGGCCAAGGTGATCATGGAGCAGGGGGTGCATGTGGAGGGCATCAACTTCTTCACCGGTTTCTGCGTCGAAGGCCATACGCACGCGATCCGTGCGAAACACCGTACCCGGCCCAAGCGCAACAATGCCCTGTGGGTGGCCGAGCAGCTCGGCATCAAGCTGCACATCATCGATGTGATCGAGGAGTACAAGAAGGTTCTGCTCGAGCCGAAGCACGGCTACGGGCGCAACCTGAACCCCTGCCTCGACTGCAAGATCTTCATGGTGGGCAAGGCGCTGGCCTGGTCGTTCATGGAAGAGCACGGATTCGACTTCGTGATCACCGGCGAGGTGATCGGTCAGCGCCCGAAGAGCCAGCGGCGCGACACCATGAGCGTCATCGCCCGGGAGTCCGGGGCCGACGACCGGCTGCTGCGCCCGCTGTGCGCCAGGAACCTCAAGCCGACGCTGCCGGAACGGGAAGGCTGGGTCGACCGGGGTGCCCTCTACGATTTCGAGGGCCGCAACCGCAAGCCGCAGATGGAACTGGCCAGGAAATTCGGGTTCACCGACTGGGCGCAGCCCGCCGGTGGGTGCTGTTTCCTCACGGACGAACAGTACTCCAGAAAACTGGCCGACCTCTGGAACAGCCGGGGCAGCCGCGACTACGAACTCGACGACATCATGCTGCTCAAGGTGGGGCGCCACATTCGCCCGGCCCCGCACTACAAGCTCATCGTGGGCCGTGAGGAGGGCGAGAACGCCTACCTGGAAGGCTACCGCAGGCAGTTTATCGCGCTCCGCCCCACCAGCCACAAGGGGCCGCTCTGCCTGATCGACGGCATACCCGACGGCCGGGACGTGCGGCTCGCGGCTCGCGTTCTGGCACGCTACAGCCAGGGCCGCGAGGCCGACAGGGTAACCGTCGTCGCCAATAAACCCGGGGGGGAGTGCACCGAACTCAGCGTGGCGCCCATGCCGCCGTCCGAGATTCCCGCCGCCTGGCACGTGTGAATGGCCGGCGAGGCGCAGTTTCCCCTTGAAACCCTCGATGCTCGGGGGTTACTGTGTCCGCTGCCCGTTATCAGGACCCAGGACAGGATAACGGCCTTGCGTCCGGGCACTCTACTGGACGTTCTCGCCACCGATCCGGGGACGCTGGAGGACATCCCTGCCTGGTGCAGGGTCCATGGCCACGAGGTGGTGGAAACGGAGCGGGACGGGCGCGAACTTCGCATTCGCGTCAAAGTACTTGGTGGTTCGTAACGCCGAAAGGCAGTGAACGCCTTTGTGCTGGATATTGGTGCAAGGCCTGATTTGGCGCACCAATAGGGGGCATCAATTCGGGGGCCAAGTCGGTCAAAGGCGTACGGGACGGGACGTGGCACACAAATTGCCTAGCTTTCCCGAGGGCCCAGTTGCCGGCGAACAGGCCGGTTTCTGGAAGAGGTTCGCGCGGCCCGCCTGGTTGCGGCCGGCGCGTTGAAATGGAGCGGCGCTCGCTTGGCGCTTGGGCTAAAACATTCTCAAAGGGTGAGAGATGTCAGAAAACACACTGAAGCTAATTGAAGACAACGACGTGAAATGGGTGGATCTCAGGTTCACCTCCCCACGGGGCAAGGAACAGCACACGACCATTCCGGCAGACCGCGTGGACGCGGAGTCCCTGGCCGACGGGATCATGTTCGACGGTTCCTCGGTCGCCGGATGGAAGTCGATCAACGAGTCCGACATGATCCTGATGCCGGACGATTCCACACCGGTACTGGACCCGTTCCGTGACGAAGTCACGCTCAACCTGCGTTGCGATATCGTCGAACCCATGACGATGCAGCCCTACGAGCGCGACCCGCGCTCCGTGGCAAGAAAGGCCGAGGCCTATCTGGCCTCCACCGGCATCGGCGACGAAGCGTTTTTCGGCCCCGAGTGCGAGTTCTTCGTATTCGACGACGTGAAGTACCGGGTCGAGATGGGCGGCGCCATGTATTCCATCAGCGCCGAGGAGGCGGCCTGGGAATCGGGTTCCGACTTCGAGGGCGGCAACCTCGGCCATCGGCCGGGCGTCAAGGGCGGCTATTTCCCGGTTCCGCCGGTCGACTCCGGCGCCGACCTGCGCTCCGCCATGTGCTCCGCCATGCAGGCGATGGGCCTTGCCGTCGAAGTGCATCACCACGAAGTGGGCACGGCCGGCCAGGCGGAGATCGGCGTGCGCTTCAGCACGCTGGTGCGCAAGGCCGACGAGGTGCAGATCTACAAGTACTGCGTGCACAACGTCGCCGATGCCTACGGCAAGACGGCGACCTTCATGCCCAAGCCCCTGGTCGGCGACAACGGCAACGGCATGCACGTGCACCAGTCCATTTTCTCCGGCGGCAACAACGTGTTTCACGGCGATGCCTATGCGGGCCTCTCGGAGACGGCGCTGTTCTACATCGGCGGCGTGATCAAGCATGCCCGGGCCATCTGCGCCTTCTCCAACGCCAGCACCAATTCCTACAAGCGCCTGGTGCCGGGCTTCGAGGCCCCGGTTCTTTTGGCCTACTCGGCGCGCAACCGCTCCGCTTCGGTGCGCGTGCCCTACATCCAGGGCGGCAACCCGAAGGCCTACAGGGTAGAAGTGCGGTTCCCCGACAGCACCGGCAACCCCTACCTGACCTTTGCGGCCATGCTCATGGCGGGCCTCGACGGCATCCGGAACGAGATCCATCCGGGCGATTCGTTCGACAAGGACCTCTACGACCTGCCGCCGGAAGAGCTGGAGGGCGTGCCTACCGTCGCCAGTTCCCTGGAACAGGCGCTGGCGGCGCTCGATACCGACCGCGACTTCCTGAAGGCGGGCGACGTGTTTGCCGATTCCATGATCGACGGCTACCTGGAGTTGAAGCAGGAGGAGGTGGATCGTCTGAATTCCAGCACTCATCCGGTGGAATTCGAGATGTACTACTCCGTCTAGCGCACTTCTCGCACAGACGCGCACAGCGGGGGCGGCGACAATCCTTCTCGCCGGGGCCGCCCTCGCCGTGCTTTTTTTCTGCGGCGGCGCACAGACGCGGCTTCGGCCCGAGAGAGTGATGAGGTACTCGGGGCGAACAGGCAGTGAAGCAATGCGGTAAAGACAACCCGGCTGACTGGCGAAAAGCCCTCGCGGCAGCCATGGTCCTCTGGTGTGGGGTTGCCGCGGCAACTCCCCTCCGGAAGCCCGCCGTCCCGGTTCCAGTGGATTCCTACACCCGCGCCGAGATCCTCTCCCCCGCTGACGATGCCGCGGTGCGCAGCAATGCCGGCACCCTCACCGTCCTGGTGCGTGTTGATCCCCAAATGCAGGACGGACACCGCCTCCAACTTCTCCTCGACGGTGTGCCCAGCGCCACGGCGGCCCGCAATTCCGAATTCCACCTTGAAAACATCAATCGTGGCACCCACGGCCTGCAACTCCAGATCGTTGATGACACGGGCCGCGTCCTGTTCACCGGGTCGCCGGTCAGGTTTCACCTCCTCCGCCACTCGCGCCTGCACTGGTAACAGCTCCGCTACGGTGTACGCCCGCATTGACCTGAAAAGCACCATGCACTATTTTGGTGCATGAAACCCTCAGGTGAGACCGGTTTCATGGGCGGAAACTGGACCGATTCTTGCTCGGTACTCTTACCATGGGTTTCAATTTCCATTCCCCGATGTGGCGCCACGGCTCCCGAAGGCGGCACTCCGCAAAGCTGCGGGTTGCCCTGCGTGGCATGCGGCCAGTCCGTCGGCGAACGCGGCGGCAGTAGTTCGAATGGACGCTCCCGCCCGTTTCCTGGACCGGCAGGTGCTTGAGCACCAGACCATCGCGATCGTGGTGGTTACCGGGTCGCTCGGCATCAAGTTCGTCAATCCGGCGGCGGAAGACCTGTTCGGCGTGAGCGGCCAGCGGGTGCTCGGCGCGTCGCTGGAGACGCTGTTCCAGAATCCGCGCAGGATTCTGGGCGACCCGGCCCGCCGGTCGGCCGGCGAACAGTCGTTCACCTTGCGGCAACAGCACCTTTTCCTGCCGGGCGGGGAGGAATTCGTGGTCGATCTCACGGTGGTTCCCATCGACGGGGAAGACCTGCTCATCGAAGTGCAGCCGCTGAACCGGCTGCTGCGCATCAATCAGGACGACCGGTTGATCAACGTCCAGGAAACCACCGCGGAACTCGTGCGCGGGCTCGCCCATGAAATCAAGAATCCCCTGGGCGGCATCCGGGGCGCCGCCCAGTTGCTCGACCGTGAACTCGACCGTCCGGATCTCGCCGAGTACACCCGGGTCATCATCCGGGAGGCCGATCGCCTCACTGCGCTGGTGGACAACATGCTCGGGCCGAGCCGGCCGCTGAAGATCGCGTCCGTCAACGTGCACAAGGTGCTCGAGCACGTCGCGCGGATTGCGAAATCCGGCATGGCGCCGGCGCGAATCCGGATGTCACGTGATTACGATCCCAGCCTGCCGGCTGTCGATGCGGACGAGGATCAATTGATCCAGGCGCTTCTCAACCTGGTGAGCAACGCCTGCATCGCCCTCGAAGAGGTGCCCGAAGGGCGCATTGCGCTGCGCACCAGGGCGCTGCGCCAGTTCACCATTGCGGGGCATCGACACCGGCTCGTCGTACAGGTCGACATCATCGACAACGGGCCGGGCATTCCCGAGGAACTCATCGACCGGATGTTCTATCCGATGATCAGCGGCAGGCCATACGGAACCGGGTTGGGCCTGGCGATCGCGCAGACCATCGTTCGCCGGCACAACGGCGTGCTCGAGTGCGAAAGCAGGCCGGGACGCACGAAGTTCTCGGTCATTCTGCCGCTGGCGTTCGTGGAGAAGGGGCAAGCATGAGCAAGGCGCAGGAGCCGGCAACCGTCTGGGTGGTCGACGATGACCGGTCCATCCGCTGGGTGCTGGAGAAGGCCCTGGGGGGCGCGGGCATTCCGATCCGGGCATTCCCGAACGCGGACCTGTTGGCCGACGCCCTGGACACGTCTCGTCCGGCCGCCATTCTGACCGATATCCGCATGCCGGGCATGGACGGGCTGAAGCTCCTGGAACGGCTGCGCGAGTCCGATCCGGACCTGCCGGTCATCGTCATGACCGCATACTCGGACCTCGACAGCGCGGTCTCGTCATACCGGGGCGGGGCTTTCGAATACCTGCCGAAACCGTTCGACATCGACGAGGCGGTGGCCGCCGTGCAGCGGGCCGTCGCGCACGGGCAACAGGGGGACGCGGAAGTCGTAACGCCAGCCGCCGGCGACCGGCAGATCATCGGCCAGGCTCCGGCCATGCAGGAAGTTTTCAGGGCCATCGGCCGGCTCTCCAGCTCCAATGTCACGGTGCTCATCAACGGGCCCTCCGGAAGCGGCAAGGAGTTGATCGCCCAAGCCCTGCACCAGCACAGCCCGAGGGCACACCGTCAGTTCGTGCCGCTGAATGTGGCCGCGATACCGGGCGAGCTCATCGAATCGGAACTGTTCGGCCACGAGAAGGGCGCGTTCACCGGCGCTTCCGGGCGCCGCGTCGGGCGTTTCGAGCAATCGAACGGCGGGACGCTGTTTCTCGACGAGATCGGCGACATGCCGATGAAGATGCAGACCCGGCTGCTCCGGGTCATTGCGGAGGGTGAGTTTCACCGGGTCGGCGGCTACGACCCCATCAAGGTGGACGTGCGCATCATCGCGGCGACCCACCAGCAACTCGAGGAGCTGGTGAGGAAGGGCAAGTTTCGCGAAGACCTCTTTCATCGCCTGAACGTGATTCGGGTGCACGTGCCCGGGCTCGCCGACCGCCGCGAGGACATACCCCTGCTCGCCGCTCATTTCATGGAGCGGGCCACCCGGGAAATCGGCGAGGAGTCCAAGCAATTCGATATACAAACGCTGGACTACCTGTCAAACCTGCCGTGGCCGGGCAATGTCCGGCAACTCGAGAATACCTGCCGCTGGCTGGCGGTCATGGTCACGGGGCGCCGGGTGCTGGTGGACGACCTTCCACCGGAACTCAAGGGGGAAGGCGCCGAACCCCGGGCGCTTTCCTGGGAAGCGGCGCTGGCCGACTGGGTGGGTGCGGCCCTGTCTTCGAACCGCGCCAGGCCCATCCTGGAGGAAGCGCTACCGGCCTTCGAACGCGCCTTGATTCAGACGGCGCTGAAACACACCGGGGGGCGGCGCAAGGAAGCGGCCGAGCTGCTGGGGTGGGGGCGCAATACGCTAACCCGCAAGATCGCCGAACTGGATCTTTAGATATCTACTCGGAAGACCTTTCCCTCTGTCTAGAATGCATAGGCTATTTCTTGGAGTAAGACTACAGAAACAATGTAAAATCTCGTGCGAAATGTCTGAAATGCTGACATAGTCATTGTACCCAACCGAGCAAGCCCTCATGATGGATTCCGATATCGATTCCGGGTCTGACGGCTACTCGAAAGTGACTCATCATCCCGCACCAGGCGTTAAGGAAAGTGGCGCCTACTACACGCCGAAAGCAGTCGCTTCGACTCTGGTTCGGTGGGCAGTTCGTCATGAAGACGACCGTCTGCTTGATCCGTCTTGCGGTGACGGAAGCTTTGTGGTTGCGCACAACAATGTGGTCGGAGTCGAGCGTGACCCGGAGGCGGCGACACGAGCCAAACAAAGAGCGCCCTGGCTGGATTTGCACAATGGAGATTTTTTCACTTGGGCTGAACAGACCAATGAGCGGTTCGATTGCGCGGCCGGCAATCCACCGTTTATCCGTTATCAGACTTTCAACGGCGCTGTCCGAAAACGTGCGATAGCATTGTGTGCAACGATTGGTGTTCCGTTTTCCGGCCTCTCGTCGTCTTGGGCGCCGTTTCTCGTTGCTACTTCCATGCTACTGAAGCCCGGCGGTCGCATGGCGTTCGTGATCCCGGCTGCCATTGGCCATGCACCCTATGCAGCACCAGTCATCGATCGCCTCGCTTCTTGTTTCAATGCCGTTCACATCGTTGCCATTCGTAGAAAACTATTCCCGCGACTATCTGAGGATTGTTGGCTGCTGTTTGCCGATGGCTATGGAGGTTCGACGGACCATCTGAAATTCACGCCCCTTGATCGCTTTAGCGAGGTAAGGATGCCGCCGTGCAGCGCAACGAGGATTCCTCTATCGGACTGGAGAGGCACCTGGAACAAGCGGCTTCGCCCTTATTTGTTGAACAGCGATACGCGATCACTCTACCAGGCGGTCGCCAAACGACCTGATTCGAAACGCCTCGGATTGCTGGCGTCGGTTGGGATTGGTTACGTAAGTGGCGCCAACAAATTCTTTCACTTGCGTCCTTCGCAAGCAGAACGGTTAGGTATCCCTGAGTCGCTTCTTTGTGCCACCGTCAGAAACGGCCGAATGCTGCCACGCCGAACACTTACAAACGCAATCGTCAATGGATGGCGGCAGTCAGATGAGCCCATGTTGCTGCTGCGTATCCAACGTGGAACGGAATTGTCGAAGAACGTCATCAGTTACCTCGAAACTGAAGCAGCGCGGCAAGCCAGCAAGCGTTACAAGTGTCGTAACAGGAACCCCTGGTATTCGGTACCGGATGTCAGGATCCCCGATTTTTTCCTTACGTACATGTCGGGTCGATCATCCAATCTTGTACGCAACCTCGCGAAGGCAACTTGCACCAATGCGCTCCATGCTGTCTCCCTTCGAGATTGGCGCTTTGCGAGTCGGCTGCTCGAAATGTGGTGGTCATCCTATGTGCAATTGAGTTGTGAACTGGAAGGCCACGCTCTTGGGGGAGGCATGCTCAAACTCGAGCCAAGGGAAGCCGCGAACGTGGTGATTCCTTCGCCGGAAAACATAAACAGTTTTTCATCATCGGTATTCGACGACGCAATCTCAGTCATGCACAAGTGGAGACACTATGGCAGCTCGTGAGGAGTTCGCTGCCGCATCCAACTGGATGAATCGACGCAATGCCCTCAAACACTTTGCGGAATTTGAGGGTCCAACTCAGGGACAGGAGCATATCCGTCCCTTGCACGAATACGTCACGAGCCGATTGGTATTGGAAGGAGGCTTTCAACCGGAAGAGCTTACGCCTCGACCACCGTTGCGGGTAGAGAGGATCGGAAATATTCATGAGATTATCTATGATCCAGACGAGGCTACCCGTAGTGAGGCAACGATTCTTGGTGGCTTGAAAACTAAGAACGTCGATATTGTTGTGACCAAAGAAGGAATAGGTCCTGTGCTAGCGATATCGTGCAAGGGAATGACAGGTGCAGTACGAAACTTAACAAATCGTCTTGAAGAAACGATTGGTGAATGTACCAATATTCATATTGGATACCCTGCTTTGGTGTTCGGCTACCTGTTTGTCATACGAGCCAATCAAGAAGCCGAAGGGATTGCGCGGACAGATGCTGCCATAGACGAAAGTGGACAACCGGTTGACGCCATTATTCGCTTTCATCATGCCTTGAGCGCAATGTCCGGTAGATCTGGAATTCGCGACGACCCGAGTGGGTATGAATCGATAGCGATGGCTATGGTCGAGGTACAATCAGGTCGATCTGGAAGTCTGTTTTCCGAGTTTCCACCCGGAGACAGCCCTATACATTTCGATCACTTCTTTGAAACACTCTACAGGCGATATGATGAGCGATTTGTAGTTAGCGCGCCTCAACTTGCTCGATCAACGCGCAGACGTGAATGGTCTGTAGATTTCGCCGAAGAAGAACCAAGTTTATTCGAGGCCGTTGACTATTGCGTAAGGACTAAAGACCCATAGAGAATTGTAGTGGTTCACCGCTGAAATCTGATTGGATAAGTAAAAAAAAGAAATCGAGAGTTCAACCGCCTCAAATTCTGTTTCGATTCTTGGTCGGTAAGTCCGACAGTTATTCCAATCTTCTTGGCCCTTCTCAAATGGCGCTATAGTTTCTTCTCTTGTTATTGAATGGATTGTGAAGTAAACCCAGGACCAAATCAGCCGATCAGTGGGTGATTTCCTGGTCCTGGCCCTGACCTTGTTCCTGCTGTTTGCGCAGCGCCTCCAGATAGAGGGCGTCGAAATTGACCTGGGCGATGTGCAGTGCGGGGAACCCGCCCTTCAGCGTCAGGTTGTCGATGGCTTCCCGGGCGTAGGGGAACAGGGTTGTGGGGCCCAGGGTGGCCAGCATGCGCTGCAGCATCTCTCCCTCAAGGTCTTCCACGGCGAACACACCCGCCTGCTGTATCTCCACGATGAACGCCGTCTTGCCGCCTTCCTGCTTGGCGCGGAGCGTCACCGTCAGAACCACCTCGAAACGGTCGTCGTCGAGCCGGGTGGAGCGCGTGTTGATGTCGGCCTGCACTTCCGGCTGGAAGTTCTCGGTGAATACCAGCGGGCTCCGCGGCGATTCCCAGGAGGCGTCCTTGAGGTAGACGCGCTCCAGGCTTACCTGGGCGGTCATGCCTTCACCACCGGCAGGCTCTGGTTCCGCCACTCGGTGACGCCACCCGTGAGCCGGGAGACGTTCTCGAAGCCATGCTTCCTCAAGATGGAGCCGGCGGTGCCGGAATGCTGCCCCATCTTGCAGGCGACGACGATCGGACGTTCGCGGTGTTTCCTGAGTTCGTTCATCCGGCCGTCAAGCGCGGCGAACGGTATGTTGAGGGCATCGACGATGTGCCCTGCGTCGTATTCCTTCTTGTCACGGACATCTAGCACGAGAGCATTCTCCCTGTTGACGAGGTCGACCAGTTGCTGGGCGGTCACCGAGCGGCCGCCGCGCCGCGTTTCGTTCCTGATGAAGAGCACCAGCAGGATGACGAATGCGGCAACGAGAATCGGGTGATTGCCTATGAATTCGAATACCTGGTTCATTTGCCTGGTTGGCTGCCTGCCTGGTTGGTTGCCGTCGGATGTCAGTTTCGGGAGGCGCGCGAAATGCACCGCCCGTCACCGGTTTCCTTCCCTTTCTGAACGCCGCCTCTGAACGCCGCGTTCGAGGCTGCCGGGAAAATCCCGGTGCCGCGGCGATTATACAGGGTTGCCGCCGGGATGGCGCTTGCTCCGGCGCACGGCGGGCGTGCCATCCGGGAGGCGGGCGCGCTGGAAAGCCATCCCGGAGGCAGGCACGTTAGAATAGGCTTGCCTTGGCCCTCCCGCTCCGTCGCCTGCCGGTATTGCGTATCGGCAGGGACCGGGACCAACTGGAAACCTCGCTGCCTTGAAAGACCGGCACACACCCAAGACCACGCTGCTCGTCGTGCTGGACGGTTTCGGTTACCGGGAAGCCGTGGAGCACAATGCCATCGCCGCGGCGGAAACGCCCAACTGGGACCGGTTCCTGGCCACCAGGCCGCATACGCTCGTCTCCGCATCCGGTGAGGATGTCGGCCTGCCCCCCGGGCAAATGGGCAATTCCGAGGTGGGGCACATGAACCTGGGTGCGGGCAGGGTGATCCTTCAGGACCTGAGCCGCATCGACCGGGCCATCGAACAGGGCGAACTCGAAAACAATGCGGCGCTCAACCGCCTGTTCGCCCGGGTGCGGGAGACGGGAGGCGCCCTGCATGTCCTGGGGCTCCTTTCGCCCGGCGGGGTGCACTCCCATGAAGAGCAGATTTTCGAGCTGCTGCGGGTGGCGGCGGGCAAGGGGCTGACGCGCATCTGCCTGCACGCCTTCCTGGACGGCCGCGACACGCCGCCCAGAAGCGCCGGCGCCTCCCTGCGGAAAGCGCAGGCATTGCTTGCGGGGCTGGGTGTGGGCCGGGTCGCTTCAATGGCCGGCCGGTACTACGCCATGGACCGGGACCGGCGCTGGGAACGGGTGGAGAAGGCCTGGCGGTTGCTTGTGGGCGGTGAAGCGGAATTCCGTTCGGAGGATGGGCCCCGGGGGCTCGAACTCGCCTATGGGCGCGGCGAGTCGGACGAGTTCGTGCAGCCGACCCTCATTGGCGGGGCAGAAGACGTGGCCCCGCGCCTGACCTCGGACGACGGCGTCGTTTTCATGAACTTCCGGGCCGACCGGGCCCGGCAGTTGACGCGCGCGTTGACCGATTCGGAGTTCGCTGAATTCGATCGGGGGCGCTTCGTTTCGCTTGCCGGCATGGTCACACTCACCCGCTACGCGGACGATATGAACGCTGACTGTGCCTTCGAACCGGCCGAATTCGCCAATACCCTCGGCGAGTACATGGCGCGCCTCGGCAAGCGGCAACTGCGCATTGCGGAGACGGAAAAGTACGCGCATGTCACCTTCTTCTTCTCCGGGGGCCGGGAGCAACCCTTTGCGGGCGAGGAACGCATTCTCGTTCCGAGCCCGAGGATCGCCACTTACGATTTGCAACCCGAGATGAGCGCACCGGCGGTGACCGATGAACTGGTCGCGGCAATCGCTTCGCAACGCTTCGACCTGATCGTGTGCAATTACGCCAACGGCGACATGGTGGGGCACACCGGTGTTTTCGATGCGGCCGTTCGGGCCGTCGAGACGCTGGATCTCTGCCTCGGGCGGTTGGAGGAAGCGCTCGCGGCGCACAGCGGCCAGATGCTCGTGACCTCGGACCACGGCAACGTTGAAAAGATGCATGACCACGCATCGGCTCAACCACACACCGCGCATACCTCGGAACTGGTGCCGCTGGTCTACGTCGGCCCCCACGAACCGTCTTTGCGTGCGGGGGGGACGCTCGCCGATGTGGCGCCCACGCTGCTGGAACTCATGCGTCTCGAGGCGCCCGCGGAAATGACGGGCCGAACGCTGGCCCGGATTCGGGAGCGCCGGAGCGCGTGACGGGCGTGCCGCGGCGGCGCCTGACCCGGTTCGTGGTCTTCCTCCTGGCCTTTCTCCCGACGGGCGCGATTGCAGCGGAGGATTCGGCGGACAGCAAGCGGGTTCAGGCCGAACTCGCGCGTCTGACCGAACAACTGAACAGCCTCGACTCCTGGCTTTCCCGGGCACAGCAGCGGCGATTGCGGCTGCTCGCGGATTTGCGCGCGAAGGATCGGGCCGTTGCGAGTGCCGTAATCGATGTGGAAGCCAGCGACGCGGAGCTGGCGCGAATTGGGGCGGACCTGTTTCGGCTCGAAGCGGAGCGCAAGGATCTCCATGAGCGGCAGACTCATGAGGCGGGCCGAATCGCAGATCATCTCGCTGCCGCCTACCGGCTCCAGGGCCGCGATTTCCTCAAGCTGCTGCTCGATCGACGGTCTGCGGTGCCCGTTCAGCGCATGCTGGTTTACCACCGGTATCTCGTCGCTGCACGCCTCGACGCTTTCGAGTCCTACCGGCTTGCATCGTCGCAACTCGAAAGAAACTCGGCGGCGCTGGCCGTGCGCGAGGCAGCGCAACGGGAGGAACGGGGCCGGATGGTGGCTCGCCGGCAGGAACTGGAGCGGAACAGGGCGGAGCGACGCACGCTGGTGGAATCTCTCGAAGTCGATGTTCAGGACAGGGTCAGCCGGCGCGAAGCGCTGCTGGAGGACCAGCGGCGCCTGCAGGCCCTGTTCGCCGAGTTGCAGCGTCGGTCTTCCACCTTCGAAGGCGCCGATTTCGCCGACCGCAAGGGTTCGCTGCCCTGGCCGCTCGACGGGGTGCCGGCAAGCCGTTTCGGACAGCCCCGTGCCGATGGGCGCCTGAAATGGCATGGCCTGATGCTGCGGGCGGAGACGGGCAACCCGGTCAGGGCCGTTCATGGCGGGCGTGTGGTCTTCGCGGACTGGCTCCGGGGGTTCGGGCTGTTGACGATTCTGGATCACGGTGACGGCTACATGACCCTCTACGGCCATGCCGATGTGCTGGAGAAGCGCCCCGGCGATGTGGTGGAAAGCGGCGAGATAATCGCTCGAGCGGGGCAGAGCGGCGGCGTTCGAACCAGCGGGATCTACTTTGAAATCCGCCGCCACGGCAACGCCACGGACCCGTTGCAGTGGGTCGTCAAGCGGGGCTGAAGCCAGGGGGCTCCGGGCACCGTCGATTCGTCCTTGAGCCGACCGGGCCGCGCCGCGCTACACTTCGGCGATGGGCCTGCGATTCGTCACCCTGTTCGGAATTGTCGCCAGCATCGTTACCGGTATAGCGCTCGGCATACTCGGTTACCGGGGCTGGTTCGATGGCGTTGACTCGTCCCGGCAGGCCGATGTCATCGAACAGGCGGCCACCTACATCAGGGCCAATTACGTCGACGAAATTGAAGACGGACAGCTTGTCGCCGATGCGCTCCGGGGCATGCTGAACGGGCTCGACGGCTACTCGAAATACCTGGACCGGGATGCCTACGAACGCCTGCAGGCGGACACGGCCGGCCGATTCGGCGGAATCGGCATCGAACTCGGCCTGCGCGACGGGTATTTCACCGTTGTCGAAACGCTGGAAAATGCGCCGGCGGCCCGTGCGGGCATGGCGGCAGGAGACCGTTTGATCGCCCTGGACGGCGAGTCGCTCAAAGGGAAGAAGCTGCTGGATGTGATCGAACTGGTGCGGGGGCCGCGGGGATCTGACGTCAAACTGACGCTGATCCGGTCCGGAGGCAGGTTCGAGGTTACCCTGACTCGTGAAAGGATCGAGATCGAAAGCGTTCGTTCACACTGGCTGGAACCGGGATACGCGTACGTGCGCATTTCCCGGTTCCAGAAAGACACCGGCAACGAGTTTGCCGATACGGTCAGGGCGCTTGGGCAGGAAAGCGACATCGGGATCGCCGGGCTGGTTCTCGACCTGCGCGACAATCCCGGAGGCGTGCTCGGCGCATCGGTGGATACGGCGGACGCCTTTCTCGAGCCGGGGCTTCTCATCTGCACGGAGAGCCGCCCGGGGATCCAGCGGCTGGAACACCGTGCGCTTACCGGGGATCTGTTGAACGGCGTGCCGTCGGCGGTGCTGATCAACGAGGGCTCGGCGTCCGGCTCGGAGATCGTGGCGAGCGCGCTTCAGGATCACGGGCGCGCGACCGTGCTCGGCTTGAAGAGCTACGGCAAGGGCTCGGTGCAGTCGGTGCTGCCTCTTGCCGGAGAGCGGGCACTGAAGCTTACAACCGGTTACTACTATCGACCCAGCGGCAATTCGTTGCACGCTAGCGGTGTGGTTCCCGAAGTGCGCCTGGAATCGACAGATGAGGCGGCTTGGATTGAGCGGGCGTTACAGAGTGTCAAGCGTCGAGCAATACCTGTCCGGCTTGGAAATTGAGTGTTCCGGCGTAAAGTGCCCGTCCGGATATAACGCCCAGAAGGGACCGGCCCACCCGGTCGTCGGCGGCATTGAGGCGCGCGAGGTCGTCAAGGTCGTTGAGTCCTCCCGAGGCGATGACCGGGAGCGGGGTTGCGTTTGCCAGGTTGAGGGTGGCTTCGATGTTGAGGCCGGAGAGCATGCCGTCGCGCTCGATGTCGGTGTAGACGATGCCGGCCAGATTCAGAGCACCGGCGCGCGCCGCGAGATCCAGGGCGCTTTGCCCGGATGTCCTGTCCCATCCTTCGGTTGCGGCCTTGCCGTTCCTGGCGTCGAGACCGAACAGGACGCGACCGGGGAATGCGTCCGCCATCATCGGCAGGAATCCGGGATCCCGCACGGCGCTGGTGCCGACGATCACGGCTGCCACCCCCGCATCGAAATAGGCGCTTGCGGTATCCGGCGTGCGGATGCCGCCGCCGATCTGGACGGGTATGCCGGGTACCGCATCGACCATTCGAGCGATCAGGTCCCGGTTTCTCGGTCGTCCGGCAAAAGCCCCGTCCAGATCGACGATGTGCAGCCGGCGGCATCCGGACTCCGCCCAATGCTCCGCCATGGCCACGGGGTCGTCGGAATACACCGTGGCATCCTGCATCCGGCCCTGTTCCAGGCGCACGCAGCGGCCTTCCTTCAGGTCGATCGCAGGGATGAGCAGCATGCGGAAAGTGGGCTTACAGCGAACCTTTGGTCGAGGGCACCCGTCCCTCGATACGGAGGTCGAGGGCGACGGCGGCCCTGAGCGCCCGGCCGAATGCCTTGAACAGCGTCTCGGCCTGGTGATGGGCGTTGTTGCCGCGCAGGTTGTCAAGGTGAACGGTGACCTGGGCGTGGTTGACGAAACCCTGGAAGAACTCGTGCAGAAGGTCGACGTCGAAGTCGCCGACCCGGGGACGCACATAGTCGCAGCGATATTCCAGCCCCGGGCGGCCGGACAGGTCGACGACGGCGCGTGAGAGGGCTTCGTCCAGGGGCACGTAGGCGTGGCCGTAGCGCGAAACGCCTTCCTTGTCGCCGATGGCCTTGGCAAACGCCTGACCGAGCACGATGCCGACATCCTCTACGGTGTGGTGGGCATCCACCTCCAGGTCGCCGCTGGCCCGCACGGTCAGGTCGACCAGGCCGTGACGGGCGACCTGGGTCAGCATGTGCTCGAAAAACGGCAAGCCGGTCTGCAGGTCGCTCGCACCCGAGCCGTCGAGGTTCAAGGCAAGCTCGATCTGCGTTTCGGTGGTGTTCCGCGTTACCTCGGCGGTTCGCGCGGCAGTGGGCGCGGCTGTCATGGATTCAGTCCGGATGGAGGCCGGCCGCGAGTATACGGGATACCGGGATCGCCGTACTTGAAACCGCTCGGTGATTGCCGTTCCGCCGGTGCTGGCGCCCCGACTACCCGTTCCGGGTATTTCAGTGGATTTGTGCCGCGGCGAGCGGTGCCGTTGCGCATAGCGGGCGAATCAGAGGCGGTCCATCAGGCTGCCATAAGGCAAGAACCTGTTGTCGGTATGCGCCCTTATCCAGGCTGTCAGGTCGGTGGGCCAGGCGCCTCGGGCGCGCAGCGCCTTGGCCAGCACGATCACCGGGGAGTTCGATCCCGCCTTCCAGGCGGGAAACCTGCCCTCGGCCAGGGTGTAGAACCGGACCAGTGCGGTCGTCTGGTCGTCGTGCAGGGATTCGGATGCGGCCTGCCAGTCCACCCGGTTGGTGTGTGCGCACCCGGCAAGGCGCTCGATATCGGCCGGGGACAGGCCGAAATCCTCGTCGCTTGGCCGGGCCGCGGCCGCAAGCAATTCGTCGAGTACCGGGGCGTTCAACTCGGTGAACTGTTCTGATGGATTCCAGGTGCCGACGCTCAACGCGGTGTTCTCGATACAGGCTTGCGAGGGGTAGGAACGACGATTCAGTTTAATCGACTGCGGCGCGGAGGCGATAGCGGTAGATAGCGAAGTGCCGGGCGAGGCGCGGCTTATACGACAGCCTTCTCTATAATGGACGGATTTGGGATTGTCGGTCAGCCTGTGGAAACAGGGTCTCAATTCAGTAGACTTCGCGCCCGGCCGACGCGTTTTCCATGGAATGGGGTGCCGGGCAGTCAGCCAATATGCGCAGAATACTGCTGATTGTGTCCGTGCTCCTGCTGGTTGTCGCCGGTTTCGTCGCCTGGTTCGTCCGGGATGCGAATCGGTTCAAACCGGCGCTGGCGACTCAACTCGAACGGGTGACCGGCGTTTCCATCGAGATTCGTGGCGATCTCGCCTGGCGGTTCACGCCGCGCTTGTGGTTGGGGGCAGGGGGGTTGTACGCAACCCACGATGGCCGCGCCTGGTCGGTTGGCCGGCTGGCCGTACGCCCCGATTTCGTTTCGCTGGTTCGCAATCCCGGAGATCCGGATGGCTGGCGCATCGAGGAGGCGGTCGTTCAGGATCTCGCAGTCGACGTTGCGGGCGGGCTGGTTCAGGCGCCCAGGTTCAGCATACGCAATATCGGCCTGGGCAATCCGGCGCCGCTGGAGGCCCTGGTCGTCTATGTTCCCGAAGGTCGGCAACCTGTCGAAGTGTCCCTTGCCGGCACCTTGATGGTGGAAACCGGCCGCTTCGGCGCCCGCGACTTTTCCTTCCGCATGCCTGGAGTCTCGGGGTCCTGCGACCTCCAGGCGATGCCCAACGGAAAACTCTGGCCGCCGCCGGCGCCGGGAGAGAACGAAATCCTGCCGGTGGAGACCCTGCGTGCCTACGATTGGGACGGGCGATGCGATATCGAACGGATAGAGCACCGGGACGAGGCAATCGACAATGTCGTGGTCGTTCTGGACAACAAGGAAGGCGGCAGCATTCTTTCCATCGACGCGCCGGAATTTCTCGGAGGCAGGGCGCAACTGGAAGTGGTCGTGCAGGCGGACGCCTCGCCAGTGACCTGGGTTGTGCGCCCGGCGTTTGCGGGCGTCGACAGCCGCAGGCTGGCAGCCTGGATGGGCGGCGGTACCCCGATCAGCGCCCCTGTCGACTACGGGGGCACCATCAGGATGTCCGGCAACACACCGGCGGCGCTTGCGGTTTCGCTCGATGCGGATACGCGGTTCTCCACCGGGCCCGGAGAATTGGACGGCGGCGCGATAGCTGAACCGTTGGTAGAAGTCTTCGCGCTTCTGAACGCTCCCGGTTCGATTGCCGCCGCGCCCGCCAGAATCGACTACGAACACCTGAGCGGCGTTTGGATTGTCGACGGCGAGCGGCACAGGCTGAACCTTGTCCTGGACAGCCTGCTGCTGGAAGCGGAGGGAGATTATCTTGTCCGGGAAGACAAGCTGGACCTGATTGGCGTGCTTGATCCCGGCGAGAGCATCGAGCGGTGGGGGCTGGGCTCCGCTCCGGCATTGGCCGGCGCGCGCCTGCACTTCCGTTGCCGCGGTTCGGCAGCCGATCCGGGCTGCCGGCTGGATGCGAAACGCACGCTCCTCGGTGCGGGAGCGGCGAAGGGAAGCGCCGCGGCGCGCGAACTGATCGATGAGCATGTGCCGGAGGACTACCGGACCGCGGCGCGCTCGCTGCTCGATTCACTGGAAGCCGAGGTCGATGCAGCGCTGCGCAAGGACCCGGAGGAGTTGATCGGCGAGCACGTGCCGGAGCCGTATCAGGGGATGGCGCGTTCGCTGCTGGAAAAACTGGGCGAGGCCCTGGACGAGGAGAACTGACAGCACATTGGACTGGTTCGCACGACGCCTGCTCGCCTGGTTCGACCAGAACGGCCGCAAGAATCTGCCCTGGCAGCGGGACCGGACGCCTTACCGGGTGTGGGTCTCGGAGATCATGCTGCAGCAGACCCAGGTGCAGACGGTGATTCCCTACTACGAACGCTTCATGTCGCACTTCCCGGACCTCTCCAGTCTCGCCGGGGCGGACCGCGACGAAGTGCTGCACCTGTGGACGGGGCTCGGCTACTATGCCAGAGGCCGGAACCTGCACAGGGCTGCGATTCAGATCGAACGGTCCGGCGGTGGTTTTCCATCCACCCGGGAAGGGTTGGAAGCGCTGCCCGGCGTAGGCCGGTCGACCGCCGCGGCGGTGCTCGCCCTTGCATTCGGCAAGCGGGCGGCGATTCTGGACGGCAACGTCAAGCGGGTTCTCAGCCGTTTCCATGCGGTCGGTGGCGATATCTCAAGAACCGCGACGCTGAACGAATTGTGGGAATACGCCGAGTCGCATACGCCGCAACGCCGCCTGAGGGACTATACCCAGGCGATCATGGATCTCGGGGCGACGGTTTGCATACGGCGGGCGCCGAAATGCGACACATGCCCGCTGGCGGGCCGCTGCAGGGCGTTTGCGAATGGCAGCGCAGGAGAGTTTCCGCAACGGCGCCGCTCCCGCGCAAAGCCCGTGCGGAGGTCACGCATGTATGTCATCGCCACCCGCAATGGAAATTTCCTGCTGGAGAGGAAGGAATCCGATGGAGTCTGGGGCGGCCTGTGGACTCCGCCGCAACGAGGCGCCGACTGTACGACGACGGAGATCTGCCGGGAGTTCGGGATCGACGTGCGATCGGTAACCAAGAGCCGGACCGCGCCTGTGTTCCGTCACACGTTCTCGCACTTCCATCTGGACATTGAACCGGTCTACCTGATGCTGAATGACACGCCCGGGCAGGTCTCGGACGGGAACCGAACCCGGTGGTGCCGCTCGGGCGAAACCGAACCTGTCGGGATGCCGGCGCCGGCGGTTAAACTGTTGGCGGGCGTCTTCGATGGCGCTGTGACTCGAGTTGACCGGAACCCCTGAAGCATGACCCGCACCGTCATCTGCCGAAAATATCGACAGGAACTGGAGGGGCTGGAGGCGCCTCCGGTACCCGGCCCCAGGGGCCGGGAGATCTTCGAGACCGTCTCCCTGAAAGCCTGGACTGAATGGCAGGCTTTGCAGACGATGCTCATCAACGAGAAGAATCTCAGGCTCATCGATCCGGAATCGAGGCGCTACCTCGCCGACCAGATGGAGAGGTTTCTGGACAACCGGCCGATGGATAGTATCGAGGGTTACGTACCGCCGGAGGATTGACTCCCGCAATCCATCGGGCCGCCGGTGGAGCCGGTGCCGGTTTCTGGTCATGGGGAGTCTGACAAGCGTCGTTTTTCATTGTGGACTTTCCATTCGGCAGGGAGTAGTTTTCAAGCGAAAACATCAAGCTACAGAGCTATCAATGCTGTAAAGCAGCGTAGCTAAAACATGGAGGGGATCGACAATGACCGGCCAGCTATCTCGTGTTCTATCTCTGTTCGGCGTTTTGGCCTTGTGTTCAAACGTCGGATTCGCCCAGGAAAGTCAGCAGCCGGACGCCGGGTCCGGACAGATTCAGGAAGAAACCATGCCGGCGGCGGTCACCGAAGAACCTGCCGCCGCGCCGCCGGCCGTCGAGGAAATCGTCGTTACCGGATCGCGGATCCGGCGCGATGCGTTCACCAGCGCGTCGCCGATTTCAGTGATCACCAGCGAAACCTCTGCCCTCGCGGGATTGCTGGACACCGCGGAGATTCTGCAGGGCTCGACGGCAGCCTCGGGCCAGCAGATCGACGACAGCTTTTCCGGTTTCGTCACCGACGGGGGTCCTGGCTCGCTGTCGATTTCGCTACGGGGTTTCGGCGAACAGCGCACGCTGGTGCTGGTGAACGGCAAGCGCTGGGGACCGTCCGGGGTGCGAGGCGCCACCAATTCGGTGGATCTCACCGCCATACCGAGCACCGTCATTTCACGAATCGAAATTCTCAAGGACGGCGCTTCATCCGTCTACGGCGCGGACGCCGTTGCCGGGGTGGTCAACGCCATTACCCGCAAGCGTTTCGACGGGTTCCAGGTCAATGTCGAAACGCTGTTGCCGGAGGAGGGGGGTGCCGAGAGCTACATCGCCGACGCCACCTGGGGCAAGGTGGGCGACGATTGGTCGTTCAACATCTCGGCCGGCTACGACAGGCGGGTCGACATGGTTCCCGCCGACCGGGGTTATTCGAAGTGCCCCCAGCGGCCGCGCTACACGGATCAGGACGGCGACGGGGTGGTGGACAATACGAATCCGGAGACCGGCGAACCCCTGTGCTACGGAATGATCTACGGGTTCGTCGTATCCCCGTTCGGGTGGGTGCGCTACGAACCCAGCCTCGGGGCGCCTGACCCGGGCAATCCATACTTCTCCTCGCCGCAATCGTTCGGAATTCCGTACTACACCAGGGTGCCGGTCCACGGCTGGAAACCCGGCACCGACCCGGCGGAAGAGGAGCCGGCCTGGGACAACGAAGGACAGTTCTACAGGGACGAACGGGAGCCGGAATTCGGAACCTTCTATCCGGAACGGGAGCTGTTCTCCGTCACCTCGTTCGGCGACAAGGACTTCGAGATCGCCGGCCGGTCAGCCAACGCCTACTACGAGCTCTACTACAACCACCGGTCTACGGAATACAGCGGGTACCGCCAGTTCTTCCCGGCCGTGCCGGCCAGCAATCCAACCAACCCGTTCGGCGAGCACGGTCCGTTGGGGGCGATCATCGGGCGCGGATTTACGGTGCTGCCGGTACTTCCCAGCTATGACCTGACGAGCAACACCTCCGAGATCTCGATCGACCGGGTCAATTTCTTCGTCGGTCTCGACGGCGATATCTCGGAGTCGTGGAGCTATGCCAGTTATGTGGGTTACAGCTATTCCAACGGCACCTACAAGGGCCCGTCGTTTCTCTCCGACCAGGTCAGCGCCTCGCTGAACGCCACTCTTGATGCGAACGGCAACCTCGTTTGCGCGGACAGCAGCATCCCCGGCTGCGTGCCGGCCAACCTGTTCACCGAAGACGCACTGCTGCACGGGCGCCTGCCGCCGGATGTGCTCGGTTTCATCACCAAGGAAATCCGGGGGGAGACCACCTACAAGAGCATCCAGTTCTCCGGCTACGTCACCGGGCAACTGTTCCGGATTCCGAACGGGGAGAGCGTCAGCGCCGTGCTGGGTTTCGAGATGCGCAACGAGGACATCAACGACGTGCCGGACATCGAGGCCCAGAACGACAATCTCTGGGGGTTGACATCCTCGGGAATCACGGCCGGCGACGACACCGTGAAGGAAGTCTTCGCCGAACTGGAAGTGCCGCTGCTCAAGCAGGTGCCCCTGGCCGATGAGATGGTATTCAACGGCTCGGTGCGCTGGACCGACTATGACTCCTACGGCGACGACATCACCTACCGCCTGGCCCTCGACCACCAGGTGGTTTCTTTCCTGCGCATGCGCGGTACCTACGGCACGTCGTTCCGCGCCCCGGACCTTTTCGAACAGTTCCTGGCCAACCAGACCGGATTTGCCAGCGGTTTTCTCGATCCCTGCATCACCTACGGAGAGTTGTACGATCCGGACGATGTGGTCTATCAGAACTGCGCGGCCGAGGGCCTGCCTCCGGATCTGGGTGAGGACGGCGTTCCGGGCATTCGCAACATCATCGGCGGCAACCTGGACCTCAAGGCCGAGACGTCGGATTCCTGGACCGCCGGCGTCGTCTTCCAGCCCGCGGAACTCGGTATCTCGCTGGCGTATACATGGTGGGAGCTCGATCTTGAGAACACCGTCGAGGATCCGTCCACCAGTTACATCCTGGGCGTCTGCTACGGCTCCCAGGGCCGATCGCATGCGTTCTGCGACCGGATCGCTCCACGCGGGCCCGATGGCTTCCTGACCGATGTAGACGCATCGCTGCTGAACGTCGGGCTGCAGGTCGCCAGGGGCGCCGACATCGACTTCCGCTACGAGAAGCAGTTCTCCCGCTTCGACCTGACCATAGACGGCACCGTTACCCGGCTGGTGTCGCAGCGCACTCAGCTTTTCGACGACGAATGGGACTCCGTCGGCAATTGGGGCTATCCGAAGTGGATCGGCGAAGTCGATTTCCGCGTGGACTACCGGGACTGGACTTTCTTCTGGCGCGCCCGCATGGTGGGTAAATCCCACGAAGACCCGGTTTTCGACCCGGGCACCGCCAATCGGGACCGGCCTACCTCAACCGGGAACGAATGGTTCCACTCCGCGTCTGTGCGGTATCAGAATGCGGACTGGATTATTCTCGCGACGCTGCGGAACGTGTTCGACAATCAGCCGCCCCTGGTTGCCGACGGTGTCGGAAGCGAATCGGCCACGCGCATCGGGAGCCTGAACACCATTCCGGGTGCCGGCTACGACCTGTTGGGCCGCGCGCTGGTTCTCCAGGTGGCCAGGGAATTCTGACAAGGGCGGGGTAGATCCGGATTGAGCACGGAGGTTTCGATCATGGGACGCCTTAAGGTTCTGACGTCCAGGCGGAGCCTGGCCTGCCTGCTGGTGGCGGTGGCGGTTCCGGTCGCCTCCGGGGAGACCATTCCCGTCGCTGCCTGGACGCACGACCCGCTGATCTCCAGCGTCGACGTTACTCCGGACGGCGAGAAACTCGTCGCCCTGACGCTACCGGCGATCGACTCCCCTCCGGAAGTCACGGTGTGGCAGATCCGGGACCTGTCGAAACCGCCCCGGCGCTTCAAACCCGTGGACGTCAAGGCCCTGGGTGTGTTCTGGCTGAACGACGAGTACCTGCTGGTCGTCGGCAGGCAGAAATTCGACATTCGCCGCGGTGCGCGCCCGGTCCGTTGGTTTCGGGACAAGGTCTATGTTGTAGACGACAAAGGCAAACGGTTCCGCGAATTGCTGGATAAAGAGGAAGCTATCGGCGCCGGTCTGTTCGACAGCTTGCCTCAGTACAAGGACAGGTTCCTGGTGCAGGTGACCGACCGCGAGTTCGCCACCGACATCTATGAGGTCAGCCTGAACAATTTCGTTGCCAAACGCATCTTCCGGGGCGCAAGCGGCGAAGGGGTGTTCGCCGACCACCATGGGGTTGTTCGGGGAAGACAGCGGCTCGAGGGCGGCGGCAAGGACGTGCATATCCGCTTCTCGTACAAGCACCCGGAAACCGGGAAGTGGGAGGAACATCACCGTCTTTACGCTACCAACAGGGAAGGCATGGGACCGGTCGCCTTCGACAACGATGGGCGCCGGGTGTACATGGCCGACAACACCGGGCGTGAAAGAAGCGTGATCCGCACCTACGACCTGATCACCCGGGAACTGGGGGAGCCCATCTTCGGCGGTGGGGATATCGAGGCGCTCAACGTCCTGCAGGCGACGAATCCCGAAGACTTCGGCCGAATCGTCGGATTTGTAGGCGCCAGCCACAGGATAGAGCGGGTGTACACCGAACCGAAGCGGCAGTCGATGCAGAGGCGTCTCGAGGAAGCGTTGGGAGACGACATGGAACACCGGTGGGTTTCCATGTCGGACGACCTCACCGTCATTGTCGTGTCTTCCTCGGGCCCACGGGAAGCCGGGATTTATCACCTGCTGGTCAACGGCAGGGATCTGGTACCGCTGGGACGCAGCTTCCCGTTGCTCGAACCCGACAGGATGGCGGATATGGAATTCGTCTCCTACAAGGCGCGCGATGGATTGGAAATCCCCGGGTATCTGACGCTTCCCTCGACCGGTGAAAAACCCTTTCCCGCCGTGGTGCTGCCCCATGGCGGCCCCTGGGCACGGGATTTTCTTGGCTGGGACCGCTGGGCGCAGTTTCTGGCCAACAGGGGCTACGCGGTGTTGCAGCCGCAATATCGGGGCTCCGAAGGCTTCGGGCAGACTCTCTGGCGGGCGGGAGACAACGAGTGGGGCCAGAAGATGCAGGACGACAAGGACGACGGCGCCTACTGGCTGGCGAATGAGGGCATAGCAGAGCCGGGCAGGATCGCCATTTTCGGCTATTCGTATGGCGGGTTCGCCGCGATGGCGGCCAGCGTGCGCAAGAACTCTCCGTTCCAGTGCGCCGTATCCGGGGCGGGGCTCGCGGAATTGCGCAGCTTCGACAAGATCACCTTCGACAACCCGTTCCAGCGCGAGTATCAGAATCCGACCATCGGCGGCATGTCGCCCCTCGATCATGTGCGGGATTCCGAGATACCGATATTCGTCTTCCACGGCGACCGTGACCAGCGCGTGCCCGTCGACCAGTCGCGCAAGTTCGTCAGGGCGTTGGAACGGGCGGGCAAGGACGTACAGTACCTGGAGATCGTCGACCTCTGGCACAGCCTGCCGTGGTGGCCGCAACATCACCGGGCGATGTTTGAATCGCTGGAAAACTATCTCGCGAACGATTGCGGTCCTGGCGGGCTGTAACCGGTCGCGGCACTCTCGACGTTTCGCGAAGGCTCCCCGATGCACGCGCCGCGTTGCCAATGGGTGGCCGGGGGCGCGGGGGAAAGCGTCCCGATTGCCGGGCCTGCGGCAATCAAACGTCGAGCCGGAGAAACGGTGTACGCGCCTGTCAGGTCAATGTGGCGATCTGGTGACTCTCGATCGTTTCGAAGTCGATGTCCGCGCCCAATCCCGGCCCGTTGAATGCGTGCACCATTCCTTCTCTGTCTACTTCTATGTCGTGCGCGAGCCCGTGCTTCTGGGCCCGGGGCGGCAATAGCACTTCGAAATACTCGCAGTTGGTGATGGCCATGGTCAGATGCAGGTTCGCCAAGTTGTTCAGCGAGTTGCCGCCGTGATGGATCTCGTAGTTCATGCGGAACGCCTCGGCGAGGTGCGCGGCCTTCAGGCATCCGGTCAACCCGCCCTTGATCGCCACGTCGCCACGCAGGTAGTCGGTCGCCCGGTTCATGATCCAGGGTGCGTAGGAAGTCGGGCCCGCTGTGGGCAGTTCCGTCGCCATGATCGGTATCTGGAGTACCTGCTTGAGCTTGACGTAGCCGTAAAGGTCATCGTCGGCCAGGGGATCCTCGTACCAGTAGAAGTCGAGATCCTGGACCGCGCGCCCGACGCGTAGCGCCTGGGGATAGTCGTATGACCAGGTGGAATCCAGCATCAGCCGGAAGTCCGTGCCAACGGCATCGCGCACCGTTCGGCATATCTCGATGTCCAGTTCCGGAAAGGCCGGCGGGTGAATCTTGTACGCGGTCCAGCCCGATTCCTTGTGCGCCAGGGCTTCCTCTGCGTACGCCTGCGGCGAATCCAGAACGGCGGAGCTGGCGTAGGCGGGCACGCGGTCGCGGCAGGAGCCCATCAGACGGTGGATCGGCAGACCGGTAGCGCGTCCGGCAAGGTCCCAAAGGGCCACATCGACGGCGCCGATCGCCCGAATCATCTGCCCGCCCGTGTGGCCGCCGGTACGGGTCATCATCGCGTTCCACAGCCGTTCGCGTGCCAGGGGGTCCTCACCGGTCAGCATCGGCTTCAGGCGTTCCACCACGAAGGGGGCATCGCGGTCCGCCGGTGCATAGGAGGAGCCGATGAAAGCGAAACCGGCGACATCCTCGTCGGTATCGATGCGCACCAGGCCCATCTGGGCGGTGCGGCTGACGGAACTCGCCACGGCGCGGGTATAGCGGGTCGGCGGAATGTCCTCCCAGCGCCAGAGTGTGACCGTCACGTCGGTGATGCGCATGGTGCCGCTCCCTTCACGTCGAGTTCGTTCCCGAGTGTACACGCGGGTTGGGCGCAACCGCCAAATCGGCGCCTGTATGGCTCAAGCTAGTGGCGGCTTGCGTTGCCGGATCGGTCCTTGCCTTCTTCTGTCGCTGTCGTGACGATCGGACGTGGACCCAATCAGGCTGACTTCAGGGAGAAGTTCCTTGCTTGACGGTGCCATGGCCCGTCGCTTTAATACGCGCCCTTCCCGCGTCCCGATTGCAGGGGTGCCCCCGGCCAGGTAGCTCAGTCGGTAGAGCAGCGGACTGAAAATCCGCGTGTCGGCAGTTCGATTCTGCCCCTGGCCACCAATGCAGCCTGCTGCGGGGTCAGGCGTTCGTCAGGTATTGGAATTGGGCTGGGCAGCGGACTGGGCGTTCGAATCCGGATAGGCGATGCCGATGGTTGCCTCTATGCGGGCCAGGCGTTCGCGTACCTCTGTCTGACCCTGTCGAAGTTTGCCCAACTCGACCCCGACTTCCGTTCGCAGCCCCTGGAATTCCGTTCGCAGCCCCTGGAATTCCGTCCGCAACTGGTTGAACTCCGTTCGCAAGAACCGATTGTCGTCCCGTTGCCATGTGAAAAGCGTCAGCATCAGGCCACCGAGCGCCACGAGCAACGCAATGCCGGTGCCGATGACGGCCCAGGATTCCTGGCTCATGGTCGATGCGGGTTGCTGTGTTGTCATGCCCGGATTGTAACGCGCGGCGAATGCGGCCGGTATAGGCGATCGCTTACACGCTACCGGGGTTCGTCGACGGTTGGTGCGGTGCTCCCAATCTGCGCCGGCGGTTTGCAGGCCGGTTCGGTAACCGGTCGGCCGGGATCTCGTGGTGGTTTTGGAAAAGAGATCTCCGGATCGCCCTGTCGGGCGTTCCGGAGACGTTTGGCGGAACTGTGGATATCTGCTGTCAGCGCAGCCCGGTTCAGCCGCCGACGGCGATTTTGCGCGGCTGGGCTTCCGCTCCCTTGGGGAGCGTGACCTCCAGGACGCCGTTCTCGTACTTCGCGGAGATGCCGTCCTTGTCGATCGTCGCCGGCAGCGAGAGGCGCCGGCAGTAGCTGCCGCTGATGCGCTCGCTGCGCAGTACCTTGCCGTCGTCTGCGGAGCCGGCCACCTCGCGCTTGCCGCGGATGGTCAGCACATTGCGGTCCATGGTGATCTCCACGTCGTCGCGCTGCACGCCGGGTAGGTCGGCCCGGAGCACGTAGCCGTTGTCGACCTCGCGGATGTCGATGGCAGGGGTCCAGTTACTCCCGCCGGACGCGAAGTCTTCATTGACCGCGCGCAGGCTGTTGCCGAACAGGCGGCCCATGTCGCGCCGCCAGCACGCGAGAGCGTTGTAGGGGTCGTAACGAGTGATTCTCATGTCGTCGTTGCTCCTGTTTCGGTTGCTGTTTCGCCGGAATGCTCCGGCCGTTGACGAGTAAGATTGGGGCGGTCGGGGGGATTTCAAGAGAGGCAGCATGATGAGAGGCGCCGGGTATGCTGCGAAGCCGCCTCTCGGGGAGTCAGGATGGACGGGCAACAGAGCCGCGATGTGAAACTTCGGCAACCGGGAGGTCAGCGCTTGGCGAACTCCAGCGAGAAACCGAAATGCTCGTCGTTGAATACGAAAGCCTCCCGTCGCCCGCAACTCAGTCCCAGTCTTTCAAGGTACGTCACCGATTCGTCGATTTCGCTTTCGGAGAGAGCGGCGCGCTGCTGTTGCTCCAGTCGGGTTTTTTGAAAAAGGAGCTGCTTCGAAAACTCGAAGACGTTCTCTAGACGGACATCGTGCGGAATGTGGGATCGATCGGAGGAAAAGAACCCCAGGCAGACACTTACGAAGTTGCGTAGGAAATAGGGATTGGGCATGGGTTCGGCCTTGTCGGTCAACTCCTGGCAGGTACTGTTGATCAGCTCACGCATCGCGCTGGCCTGCCGGTCCCCTTTTTCGGAGCCGCCGAGTTGATGAAGCCGCGACAGCAGCCGGGCGACCAGTACCAGCAGCGCGGACTCCTCGGCCATGCGGAACTGTTCGAGGGTATACCTGACCTCCGCCGTCAACTGGGAATCCTGGCTGTGAACCAGTAGCGACAGCGTTCCATCGGGAACCAGCCAGGATGCGATTTTCGTGCTCACGGCCTTGCGGTCGCAGTACTCGAATCCGTACTGGCTGATCACCCGCTCGAAACCTGAATCGGGCAGCCGTGCGGTTTCGGCCGGGGTGTTGTCGCGCAGAACCACGTCCAATGGCTCGAAATCCGAACGCGAAGGCGGGCTGATATCCGCCTGGTCCAGCCCGGTGTAGCTGAACGTCCTGGCGGTTTCACTGGCGACCGCGGCGAGAGTCAGGGCCAGGGCGCCGTTGCCGCAGCCGATGTCCAGAACCCGATCCTTTGTGTTCCAGTTACTGCACGCAGCCGTCCAGAAACTCTGCAGCGCCCGTTCCTGCGCTTCGTCCGCGGCAAAAGCCCTGCTGAGTTCCGCCTGCCAGAAATTGCTCCAGGACAGCGCCTCTTCAGACCGTTCAGCCATACTCCAGGTCCGCCCAGAAATTGGCCGCCACGGTGATCCGCCGGTCATCGCCCTGGTAGGGCGTCACATGGTGTTTTACGAAAGAGGGGAAGATCAGCAGGTCGCCGTTCTGGAGAAAGTATTTCGCGCCATCGAACGAAACGTCCCGATGCTGCCGGCGGTTGAAACGGTCGAGATACATGGAGGCGGTGGACCTGGGGTCGGAGAAAACCAGGCAACCCGATTGCTCTTCCTCGGGACAGTGGGCCTTGTGACCGTTGTCGACACACAGGACCAGACTCCAGGATGCATTGGGATGGTTGTGGGGCTGAAAGTAGCCGCCCGCGGAAGTGATGTGGAACCAGCTATGAAACCTGATCTGCTCCATCCGCACCGCTTCGGGTTTCGTTTCCTGCACGACCGCCAGAAAAGCCTGCAGGTGTGCCAGCAGCGTGGCCCTCAGGGCGGCGATTGCGCCGTTCTTGGCGCTGTCCAGAAAGTCGAATCGGCTTTCGAATACGCCGGGATGCCGCCCCTGGGGCGGTTGCGGATGCCGGTGGGATTCGTTCTGCCGGCCCAGAATGGCCTTCTTTACGGAAAGCAGCAGCCTGTCGTCATCCAGATTGGCGTGGTAGATCGGTGTTGCGAACAGTTTTCGGATCATAAAAAACCCGGGCCAATGGCCCGGGTTTATACAACACGTCAACGATCAAAAGAAATTGTACTGCAGGCGCGCAAAGTACCTGCGGCCGGCAAGATCGTAGATTTCGCCGACTATCGAGTCGTCGTACCCGCTAATGCTGTCGATCACCGGTTTCTCGTCGGTAAAGTTTTGAACGCCAACGATCAGATCCACGTTCCAGGGGGAGCGATACTCGACCGTGACATCATGACTCATGTAGGAGTCATAGTCCTCGATTTCGCCATCGCCATGCTCGCCGATATAGTTCATTCCGTAGTTGACGGTAAACGCGTCCCTGGTCAGGCGTACTGTCGCACTTATCCGATCATCGGGGTAGCCGGCTTCGGTAATGAAGTCGATTACGTTTTCGTCCGCGGAATTCTGGACATCGTAGGTCAAGAATCGCGACCACTCCATTTGCACGTTGATGGTGCCGATATCAAAGTCCTGGTTGTACTGAGCACGAACGTCCAATCCGCGGATGTCTCTTGCCGCGGCGTTGGTGATGACATTGGTAATCGAAACCAGCCGGCCGAGCCCGCCTGCGGGACCGGGTGCGCCGCGCACGACCTCGGTGCCCGGAGGCACGTTGCCTTCTGCCGCAAACCGTACGAGTTGACCCAACCTGAGTGAAGTCGCGCGGTCCGTGGTGTCAACCTCGAAGTAGTCGACACTTGCGGACAGGCCTTCAATGAAAGGTGGCGTGACAACGGCGCCGATGTTGAAAGCCTTGGAGTTTTCAGCCTGCAGGTCCGGATTGCCGCCCTCGAAATTTTCGACCTGGAATGTCGGACAGTCGGCCGGGGCGACGCCTTGAGACTCGCACTGGGGAAAGTCCGTTACATCGTTGAACGATTGAGAGAGCTTCGAGTACAGGTCGGTCAGGTTCGGTGCCTTGAAACCCTCGTTGTACGAGGCTCTGAGCACCAGCCAGTTCGCGACGGTCGGATTGAAGCGGACATGGGTCGATGGCGTCACGGCGGAACCGAAATCGTTGTAGTCGTCCCAACGCAGTGCCCCTCCGATTTCCAGCCCCTCTATGATGGGCACCAGCAACTCGCCGTATGCGGCCTTGCGGGAGCGGTCGCCGGCGGCGGAATTACCCGCGGAGCCGATAATGTTGCCGGCCTCGCGCTGCGCGTCGTAGTTGTCGTTGTAATCTTCGTCGGCCCACTCCCCGCCAACCGCCCATCCTACCGGACCGGCCGGCAGGTCGAAGGCGAAGCCGGAGAAGCTCACGCCAACCTGGTTGAACTTGGTGTCGAGATCCCTGGTCAGGGTGGCGGAACTGGCGAGAACCGCATCGGCATTTGCCGGGGACAGAGGGTCGAGCACGTCATAGGCGCCCGTCGCAACGAGATCTTCCAGAATGCTCTGTACGATATAGGTGTTCCCCGTTGCCGTCGCACTGTAGTAGTAGTGCCGCGCGAATGCATCGAACGTAATCCTGCCGTCGGCCAGTTCGCCCTCGAGGCCGACCACGATATCGAACTCGTCCCGTTTGGAATTGTCGTCGCGGGGACCGTGTGCCACGAACCGGTGGAATGCCAGGAATGGCGCGCCGTTCGCGCCGGCAACGGGCGTCAGACCGTTCTCTATCCTGGCGGGCTCGTTTACGGCAAAGAACCCTACAGCAGGGGCGTAGCGACCGAAACTGTTGATGCGCGAGTACCGGTTCTCGGCGTAGACGTTGATATCGTCCGTGAGTTGATAGCTCGCATCCACAAAGGTGCTATAGCGTTCTACGGAACCCGTCTGTGCCGAAATATCGGCATAGCCGAAGCCGCAACCCTCGCCGGGTATGCCGAAGGGCGTATGGAAGATGCCGGCATAGACGGAAGGGTCGCAGTCTCCAATGGGATATGCAGTTGAGAAATTGCCGGGAAAGCCCGTGTTGCCGCCTACGCTGACGCCCACGGTGTCGCCGAACGAGTCTCCGTTTATCTGCACGGCGCTGTAGTCGCGGTCGCCGTCGAATATGGCTTTTCTCTCGAAAAATTCGAAACTTGCAATGATCTTGCCGCGGTCGCCGGCAGCGCCGAAAAGGGCCTTGACCTGCTCTTCGTCCGCACCTTTCGCCTCGGGACGGGTCATGCCGACCTGAACCTCCGCACCGGTGTAGTCGTCTCGCATGATGAAATTGATGACGCCGCCGATTGCGTCCGCCCCGTAGACCGCCGAGGCGGAATCGGTAAGGATTTCGATTCGCTCGATGGCGTTCAACGGAATCGAATTCAGGTCTACGGCGGATTGGCCCGTGAAAGGATTGCCGGGCACCCGCCGCCCGTTGATCAGCACTGCAGAACGGTCTGCGCCCAGCCCCCGGAGGTCGACCAGCGCAATCTGGCCGAATGACGACCCGGAGCGCTCCCGGAAAGAGCCGAAACTGTTGTACGTCGTGTTCCTCAACACGTCCGCCACACTGTTGTAGCCGGACACCTGCAGGTCGCCGGCATCGATGACCGTCACCGGCGTTGCCTCGTCGTCCACGGCGCGCTTGATGCGCGAGCCAGTTACGACCATTTCTTCTACCGTGACCACGCCATCTTCGGCCTCCTCCGCCAGGACGGGCAGAGAAGTTGCGGCCATACCGAATGCCGATGCAGAAAGGGCAGCCTTGACCGCCACGCTGAGCTTGTCGCGTTCGAATATTGCAATCTCCCCATGTTCTCGGACCAGCGAGCGAGACTGACCAATTGGACAGGTCGACTCGCATTGGTCGCGTTTATGTTTTCCAGCAGACCCCAGGAGGCCAGGCTGTTAACGGGAAATTTATCATCTATTAATGATAATTTCACACTAACGAAATCTGGAATTGTGGAAGGGTTGTCGTACCCGCATGGGCATGAGTCGGTCAGTTGTGACTATTCGACCCCGGTACCGAATCCGAACGTTCCGGGCTTCAGAAAATCTCGCCTCGCTGACCGGTCGGTACTGTCGTTGCAGGCTTGCGAAGGGCGTCAACCGGGCGTCGGTCAGTGCCGCTCCGGCGCGTCTCCTGACCGAAGATTGTGCTATCTGGCCATTGTTGACAGGTGGTCCGCAAAAAACTCGCCGAGTGCTACCAGGCGCTCGGCCTCGTTCTCCGCCGAGGCAAAACCATGTCCTTCCCTGTCGATGTACATTTCTGTTGGCCGCTTGCCGGCCGCCTTGAGCGCGGCCGCCATGATCTTCGTCTGCTTCTGGGGAGCGCGCACGTCGTCGCTGCCGGCCGACAGGAATACGGGCATCTTGATTTTTCCGGCGTTGAAGGCGGGAGAGTCCGCCCGGTGAACTGAGACGTCCTCTCCGAGTACACGCTTCAGGTAGGCGAGACCCTCCTCGGTCTCCGGTATGTCTCCCCCCCTGAACATTTCAGGCAGACTGTAGACGCCGACGTGGCCCGCGGCACACACGAATGCATCGGGTGCCCGGAAGGCGGCGCTGAGTGCATTGAACGCCCCATAGCTTGCACCGTAGATGCAAGCGTCCTCGCCGATTTCCTTCCCGACCAGCGACCGGAATCCGGCGATCACGTCGTCTACCATGAGCCTGGACCATTCCCGGTATCCACTCTCGATAAAGGCCTGCCCGAAGCCGCCGCTGCCGCGGAAGTTGACCTGAATTACGTTCAGGCCGATTGCTGCCAGAAACTGGATTTCCCGCTCGTAGTGAAAGGTATCGAAGGGTCCATGGGGTCCTCCATGGACCAGAACGATCGAGGGCGACCGTTCCGGTGCATCGGTGATGGCTCTGGTGAGGAAACCGTGCAGGGTGAGGCCGTCCCCAGTTCGAAAGGTGAAGGGCGCCTTGTTGGCGAGGGGGCGCTCGGCCAACCAGGGCATTCTGTCCGCGAGTTGCCTGAGCTCATTCTTTTTCCGGTCAAACAGAAGGAACCTACCTGGTGATGTGTCGCTGGACACTCTGGCGATGAACTTTTCGTAGGCGGCATCGACTCCCGTGAAATCGATGAAATGCGAGGGGAAGGCGTCTGCCAGCGACCTGTGGACCCCGGCGAGAATCCGGCCGGAGGGATTTCCGTTCTCGGGGTAGATGAACCCGGGTATCGGATTCGGATTGGATATGGCCCACACGCCGGTGTTGCGAGAACCCTTGATGCCCCAGAAGTCGAACACGGGATCCGAAAACAGCGGGTCGCCGCCTTTCAGGTATGAAGCCAGCGAGAACAGGCTTGAGGTGCCGGCCTTGCCAGCGTCCGCCAGCACGAGGGGGAGCCCATCATCCCCCGAGGCACTCAGCACTCTTGCGCGAGCCGGTTTTCCGCTGACGTGGATTGCGTTCCAGCCTGAGTCGGACAATTCGAAAATGGTGGCCAGGTCGGTTTTCAGGTCCTGCACCGAACAGAACCGCACCTGACCGTTGCTGTCCACGGCGAACCGGCAGAACCGGCTTGGCCCGCGGGTCTTGTTTCGCAGCCGCCCGGAGCGGAGTTGCAATTCGGCGAACCCCGTGCCGTTGCCGTCGAAGGTCTGCACGAGAATCCAGTCTTTCTTTTCGCGCAAGGGGTCGAGCAGTATCGCGCCGAGGCGGTTTTCAGGCCGGCCGGCCAATGCGCCGGTTCTGTTGATTCCGGCCAGGGGGCCCACCAGAACCTTGGGTTGCCTGTCGTTGGCGTAAACGAGTGACAGATTCCCGGATGGCACGCTGAAGTTCCGGCGCATGGGCTGGTAATACGGGGAGACAACCAGGGCGTCGTTCGAGACCCATGCGGTACCGCCGAGGCGCCATCGGTTGTCGAACTCCACGACATGGAGCGCTTCCGTCGAATTCGCATCGAGAAAAGTGATGGTCTGATCTCCGTCGGAGTCGGCGGCGACCATCAGCTTGCTGCCGTCCGGGGAGATCGAAATGTTGTGAACGAACGGCCGCTTGGCGAAAAAAGCGGCGGTCTCGGAAAGCAGTTCGAGCGTTTGAGCCCGCTGCGCATTGGCTGTGCCTGGCAAAGCGAGCGACAACAGAATGCAGGTCAGGATGGTTGCTTCGGAAAGTCGCATACAGCAATCCTCGTTGGAATTAGCGCCCGTCTGGTCCGTTCCCCAACGTAGAGCGGGCAGCTCTCACCGTCAGGGTTCGCAGGTCGCAAGATACTCGCAAACAACAGCGTCGGCCACTGGGAGCCAGTCATTGAACGAACCTGCCCCGACCGGGTCACCTGATGTGCGGCAAGCGTTCAACTCAGTCGTTGAAAAAGCCGTTTCGATACGGTTCATTTGCTCGTGGCAGGGTGGAAGCGTGCGCGCTGCGGAGGAGGGCGATCAGGAGCTAACCTGCCGGGTCGTCTCAGGCCGCATACCCCCAATAGGTATATCCCGCGATCTTCGGCGTTGACGGCACGTACATCGTTTCCAATTGCCTTACGGTGAAACCCCCTTCCCCGAACAGGCGGGGGATTTCCCTGTTCAAATGGCAACCGCCGGCAATCTTTTTCCATAAGGGGGTGATCCGGTCCTGCCAGCGCCTCACCGCCTCATCGGGCGCCGCACCGTGCTCGCTGAAGAGCAGCTTTCCGCCGGGCTTGAGTACGCGCCGCATCTGTTCGAGCGCCGCTTTCCAGTCGGGAATGGTGCAAAGCGTATACGTCACAACGATCGAGTCGGCGCTGTTGTCCTCCAGGGGTATCTCCTCCCCCGGCAGGTCCAGCCATTCCAGCCTGAAGGGGGCAGCCTGCACGCGGGGCCAGGCTTTCTTCCGCATTCCCTCCGAGGGCTCGAGCCCCCAGACCATCTCGACCTTGTCCGGGTTGTAGAACTCGATGTTGAGGCCGGATCCCATCCCCACTTCGAGAACCCTGCCCTCGGCCTGAGGCACCACCTTTTCGCGTTGCTTGCGAACCGGTTTCGCCCCGCAGGCAAGGTTGATCATGTGCGGAAGTATCTGATTTTCGTAAAAGCCCATGGTGGATCTCATTCGATTTCAGCTTTCCTGCCACGTTGCCAGCAGTCGATCGTAAGGAACGGTGCGCCCAGGTGGCTTCTCGTTTTCCAGGCGGGGTTTCGGTGCGCCCGGCCGGCCAAGCCATTGGTCGGCGTTCGACTCAGGATTGAGTTGCGGCCCGCATTCTCCCTGGATGCCGATACGTTCCAGCCGCGCCAGTACTTCGTCCTGTTCCCGCGCAAGGGTATCCATCGCCACCTGCGGGGAGACGGTGCCGCTCACCGCGTTGGCGACGTTCGGCCACCAGAGTTGCGCAAGCTTCGGGTAGTCCGGCACGTTGGTGCCGGTCGGCGTCCACAGCACCCGGGCCGGGCTCTTGTAGAACTCCACCAGGCCGCCGAGCCGGGGCGCTTCCCGCGTCATGGCGTCTGAGCGCAGGTCGGAATCACGGATGGGCGTGAGCCCCACCAGCGTCTTCTTCAGCGAGACGGTTTTCGACACCACGAACTGTGCGTACAGCCACGCCGCCTTGCGGCGTTCCAATGGCGTGCTCTTCAGGAACGTCCAGGAACCGGCATCCTGGTAACCGAGCTTCATTCCTTCTTCCCAATAGGGGCCGTGCGGCGACGGCGCCATGCGCCACTTAGGGGAGCCGTCGTCGTTCACCACGGCGAAGCCGGGCCGGATCATGTCGGCGGTGAACGTGGTGTACCAGAAGATCTGCTGGGCAATGTGACCCTGGGCGGGCACCGGACCCGCCTCGGAAAATGTCATGCCCTGGGCTTCAGGCGGCGCGAATCGCTTCAGCCACTCCATGTATTTTCGCAGGGCGTAGACAGCGGCCGGCCCGTTGGCGGCGCCCCCCCGGCTGACTGATGCACCCACCGGCCGGCACCCTTCGGCGCGAATGCCCCACTCGTCCACCGGCGAGCCGTTGGGAATGCCCGCGTCTCCGGCCCCGGCCATGGACAGCCAGGCGTCGGTGAACCGCCACCCCAGGGACGGATCCTTCTTGCCGTAGTCCATGTGGCCGTACACCCGCACACCGTCCAGGGTCTGCACCTTTTCACTGAAGAACTCGGCGATGTCTTCGTAGGCCGACCAGTTGACCGGCACGCCCAGCTCGTAACCGTAGGCATCGCGGAAGTGTTCGCGCAGGTCCTCGCGGGAGAACCAGTCGTATCGGAACCAGTAGAGATTGGCGAACTGCTGGTCGGGCAGTTGATAGAGCTTGCCGTCCGGGCCGGTGGTAAAGCTCCTGCCGATGAAGTCGTCGATGTCCAGGGTGGGCAGCGTGACATCGGCGCCGTCACCGGCAATGAAATCGGAGAGCGGCACCACGTATCCGTAGCGGGAGTGGGTGCCGATCAGGTCGGAGTCGTTGACGTACGCATCGTAGACGTTCTGGCCGGACTGCATCTGCGTCTGCAGCTTTTCGATGACGTCGCCCTCCTGGATCAGGTCGTGGGTCACGCGGATGCCGGTGATTTCCTCGAAGGCGCGGGCAAGCACCTCGGATTCGTACTTGTGGGTCGTGAGGGTCTCCGAGACGACGCTGATGCGCATGTCGCGAAACGGCGCCGCCGCCTCGGTGAACCAGGCGAGTTCCTGGAGTTGCTGTTCCCGCGAGAGTGTCGACGGCTGAAGTTCGTCGTCTATCCAGCGCGCGGCGTTGCCCGCGTAGTCTACGGGCTCACGCGCATCCGCCGGCTGCTTTTCGCTTCCGCAGGCCGCCAGTGCCGTGATTGCCGCAACGGCTAGGCAGACACGTGCAGTCATGTGTTTTTCGGCCCCTTTTGTAACCGGGTATGGCGGTCGAAGATTAACAAAAGAGAGAACCGTCCGTCGCTGGCGTCTTGCTTGAATCGGAGTGTGGAACAATCTCTCCCTGCAAACGATCAGTGTTCCTTGCGTGTTAGCGCGCCGGTTGCCGGGGAGAAAACTGCCGGGGCGAGTCTTCCCCGCTTAACCTCTGGTCATCACGACCGCGGCGTAACCAAGGCTGAGCAAGCCGGCACCGGCAACCGGCAGGTCGGTTGCCGCCAGCCACAGAACATGAATGAATGCGCTGCCGAGCAGGCTGATAAAAAAGCGGTCGCCGCGGGTGGTCGGTATCGGCAGCCAGCCCCGGCGTTCGGCGGTGGGCCAGCGCAGTTCGGCGAGCGTCATGGCGGTGAGCGCCAGCGCGACGCTTGCGAAGAAGGTGGCCGTCGGCCAGGTCCAGGCCATCCACGCCATCAGACGCGCCCCATCGCGAAGCCCTTGACGAGGTGCCGGCGTACGAACCAGACGACGGCGATGCCGGGCAGGATGGTCAATACCCCGGCCGCCGCCAGCACGCCCCAGTCGAGACCCGCGGCGCTTACGGTGCGGGTCATCACCACGACGATGGGCTTGGCGTCGCTGGCCGTGAGCGTTCGGGCGATCAGCAGTTCCACCCAACTGAACATGAAGCAGAAGAACACCGTCACGCCGATGCCGCTGCGAATCACCGGGATGAAGATGCGGAAGAAGAACCAGGCCCGGGAATGGCCGTCGACGCGGGCCATCTCGTCCAGTTCCCGGGGCACGGCGGACATGAAGCCTTCCAGGATCCACACGGCGAGCGGAACGGTGAACAGGCAGTGCGCAAGGGCCACTGCGAACGGCGTGTCGAACAGGCCGATGGCGGAGTAGAGCTGGAAGAAGGGCAGCAGGAAGACCGCGGGCGGGGCCATGCGGTTGGTCAGCAGCCAGAAGAAGAGGTGCCGGTCGCCGAGGAAACGGTAACGCGAGAAGGCATAGGCGGCAGGCAGCGCGACGGCGACCGACACCAGGGTGTTGACGACCACGTACGTGAGCGAGTTGGCGAAGGCTTCGTACCAGACCGGGTTGGTGAAGATCTCGATGAAGTTGTCCAGCGTCGGCCTCGCGGGAATCACTTCCAGCGTCCCCGTGATGTCCTGATTGCGCTTCACGGCCATGGTGAGGAGCCAGTACAGGGGCAGCAGCAGCCAGCCGCAGTACAGGTACAGCGTCCAATGGGCTTTGCGGGGGTCAGCGGTCATTGGCGCCCCCCTTCATCACCGAGGTGTAGAAGAGCCAGCAAAGCAGCAGGATGAGCAGGAAATAGAGCACGGAAAACGCGGCCGCCGGGCCGAGGTCGAACTGGCCCACCGCCATGCTGGTGAGATACTGGCTGAGGAAAGTGGTGCTGTTGCCGGGACCGCCGCCGGTGAGCACGAAGGGTTCCGTGTAGATCATCAGGCTGTCCATCAGGCGCAGCATCACGGCGATGGTCAGCACGGCGCGCAGGCGCGGCATTTCCACGTAGCGGAACACCTGCCAGGCGTTCGCGCCGTCGAGTTCCGCCGCCTGGTAGCAGGCCCGGGGAATCGATGCGAGGCCGGCGAAGGCCAGCAGCGCCACCAGGGATGTCCAGTGCCAGACGTCCATCAGCAGCAGGGTGATCCAGGCATCCAGCGCGGAGCCGGTGTAGTTGTAGGAAAGCCCGACGGCAGTGACGGCCGCTCCCAGGAGCCCGATATCCGGCCGCGCGAAGATCTGCCAGATGGTGCCCACCACGTTCCAGGGAATCAGCAGCGGGATGGCCAGCACGATCAGGAACGCGGCGGTAGCGGGGCCTTCGCGCGGAACGGCCCGGGCGATCCAGATGCCGAGCGGCACCTCGATCGCCAGCACGAGGCCGCTGAACAGCACCTGCCGGAGCAGGGCGTCGATGAAGCGCGGGTCGCGAAGGGTCTCCCGATACCAGTCGAGGCCCACGAAGATGCGCGTATCGACATCGAAGATGTCCTGAACGGAATAGTTGACCACCGTCATCAGGGGCACGATGGCGGTGAACGCCACCACGATGACCACGGGCAGAACCGCCAGCCATGCCCTGTCGTTACGCACGGCGGGTCAGCCTCCGGATCGTACCGGAGCGAATTCGGGCGTCTGTTCTGTGTCTGTGCGCGTCATCCCCCGATTGCCCCAATAGGTGAACTCTTGTCGAAGTAACCACTTCTCTGGGCGTCATCGTGCCGGTCGCCAAGTGAAAACCGCTAGCTGGCATGGGTTACCAAACGCTCGTTGCGATAGGTGACAAGCCGCTCGGGGTCGAGGCGCAGGTACGCGGGGCCGGCTTGGAGCTTTTCCAGCCGCTGGCGAACGTGAACGGGCTTTCCGTCAAGGCTCGCGGTTACCAGAACCACCGGGTTGCCGTCTTCGGTTCCGAGTGGGCGAACGGTATCCACGGCAATCGGTATGCCTTCCCTGACTGCAGCGGCTTCCGTCTCGATGGTTGCCCACTCGGGGCGGAATCCCGTTACACAGGGTCCATCGGACAGGCCGCTGGCCGTTATGGCCCGTTCGCCGATGAATAACTGGCCGCCGCGCATCTCGGCATCGACCAGGTTCATGCCGGGGGAACCGATGAATCGGGCAACCTCGGTATGGGACGGTGCCTCGTACAGCTCGGAAGGGGTGCCAGTCTGCAGGGCGGCGCCCCGGTGCAGCATGGTGATGCGATCGGCGAACGTCAGTGCCTCCGACTGATCGTGGGTGACATAGACCATCGTCAGGCGGAGTTCCTGCTGGATCGTTTTCAGCGCCCGGCGCAGACGCCACTTGGTGGCCGGCTCCACGGCGGTGAGCGGTTCGTCGAGGAGCACCACCGCCACGTCGGGACGGGCCAGGGCGCGGGCGATGGCCACCAACTGCTTCTCGAACAGCGACAGGGCTCGGGGCCACCTGCCCAGTAGCGGCGCGATTTCCAGCAGTTCGGCGACTTCGGCGATCCTGTCGCGCACGGCCGGCTTCTTCCAGCCCCGGTTGCCGAGCGCGAAGCCGATGTTGTCCGCGACGCAGAGTGAGGGATACAGCACCGGGAACTGGAACACCTGGGCCACGTTGCGCCCGGCGCCGCCGAGCCGGGTAACGTCGCGTCCGTCGAAGCGGATGGATCCGGCGCGCGGTTGCAGCAGGCCTGCCAGCAGGTTGAGCAGGGTCGTCTTGCCGGCCCCGGAGCCGCCGAGAACGGCGTGCGCCTCTCCGTCGGAGAGCTTTAGGTCGATGCCGTCGAGAACGGCCTCCGCTTCGGTGTACCGGTGCTGCAGCCCGCGGATTTCAATTGCCGCCATCGGCAGCCACTCCGGGCGACGGGCCGTCGAAACGGATCAGGTCGTTGCGATGGGCATAGAGCCGGACAGGGGCGCCGAGCGGCCGATGGAACATGCCCGGCAGCCGCGCCACCCAGTCGCGCTCGCCTACCCGGCAGTGCAACCAGGTCTCCGCGCCGCTCGTCTCCAGGCTTTCGAGCTCCCCCTCGAAACAGAGGTCGCCGGCGGTGCGGCGGCTCATCGAGAGGTGCTCGGGACGGAGCGCTGCACCGGTGTCCAGAAGGTTCACGCCGGGGTTGCTCATGAGGTCGGCCGCCTGAACCGAAACTGGAGCCCGGTACACGCCCAGCGGCGAACCGCTCTGCAGCTTTTCCCGTCCGTCGAGCAGCACCACTTCGTCGGCGAGATTGAAGGCATCCCGCGGATCGGAAGTCGTGTACACCACAACCGGACCCTGATCGAGCAGCAGTTCCCGCAGTTGCGACTCCAGTTCCTCGCGCAGCTTGTAGTCGAGATTGACCAGCGGTTCGTCCATGACGAGCACCCGCCCGGCTTGGGCGAGCGCCCGCGCGATGGCCACCCGTTGCTGCTGGCCTCCGGACAGTTCGTGCGGGAAACGGTCCAGCAGGTCGCCGATCCTGAGCCGGCCGGCCAGTTGCCGCACCGTACGGTCGATCCCGGCCGCATCGACGCCCCGGGCATGGAGGGGCGAAGCGATGTTTCGGAAGACGTTCCAATTGGGATAGTTCACGAATGCCTGGTAGACGAGGCCCACCGAGCGTGCGCGGGCATCCTGGTGACTGATGTCGTCGCCGTCGATGCTCAGGGTGCCCGGGGGCGATGTCTCCAGGCCGGCGATTGCGCGCGCGAGCCGGGTCTTGCCGGAATTGTTGCGACCGATCACCACCGTGATGGCCCCGGCGGCGAATCGGTGCGAGAAGCGGTTTTTCCCGCCCAGGTCGAGTCCGGTAACTGAAAGCATGCCCATTTATACTCTTTTTCGGCGTCGTGAAGGCGACCGCGTTTGCGTCAACCGAGGAAATCCATTGCACAAGACACTACGATGGATTCACGAGAATCCAGGAGTAGAGCATCTTGACGCCACCAGCCCGCATGTGTCCTCGTCTCGGCAGCGCAGCGCTTCTGGCCCTGTCCCTGGCCATCGTGCCGGCGGACAGGGCATTGGCGCAGAAGCCGGCATTTGTCCCCGAACACGCTCCCGCCCGCATCCATCCCCTACCGACATTGCGCGAACAGGCAGCTGAACAGCAGGAGTGGCTGGAACTGCGCATCGGGCGGGTGCTGCCCCGGCTGATGGCGGTATACGATGTGCGCATGTGGATCCTGTCGATGCGCGAGTACGCCGAGGATCCTGTCTTCTGGTCGATCACATCGCCGACCACCTTCGCCGCCCGCCGGCGCTCCATCTACGTATTCACGCGTCAGGACGACGGCGCGGTGGAGCGCCTGGCGCTCGGCGGGACCGACCAGGGCGG
>CAZWZH010000196.1:0-3921 GCA_964638775.1 uncultured Pseudomonadales bacterium | reverse complement strand
ACTTGGCCGCATGGGAGGAGCAACGCCGCGACCGCATGATCACGCATCTTCAACGCCAGGCCAGACGCTTCAACCTGGCCCTCGTGCCTGCTCCTGCAGCATGAGCAATAAGAAACGATTGGGGAATTGTTCCATGCGAGTCGGCAACCCGGCGCGCCGGGACGAGGACGCGCAAGGAACAGACGACCGCTGGGAGAGAGTAGGTGTGCGGTGCGGGTATCCGGCACCTTTAAAGCACCCCTGCTCCCTCGAATTCCACGACAACGCGTCCGCTTGGCGTGCCGGATACCCGCACCGCATACCTGCTCTCGGCGCCCGATCGAAGGAATTGTTCTAAATCCCTCCTATTCGCCGTCGTGCCGAAACGCCTTCACCAGCTCCTGCTGATCAAGCGCCGGCACCTGCGCGTAATGGCTGAACGTCATGGTGAAGCTGCCCTCGCCCCCGGAGAGCGAATTCAGGCGCGAGTGATAGTCCTGCACCTCTTTCAGCGGCACCTGGCCAAGCACCTCGAGGCGCCCGCCCGCCTCCACGTTGGTGCCCTTCACCGAGCCGCGCATGCCGGAAAGGTCCCCCGCCACATCGCCCATGCAGTGTTCCGGCACCGATACGCTCACGTCCACCACCGGCTCCATGACGATGGGCGTGGCGCTCTGCACCGCGTTCTGGAACGCCCGCTTGCCGGCCTGCACGAAGGCGATTTCCTTCGAGTCTACCGAATGATGCTTGCCGTCGTAGACGGTAACGCGCACGTCCTGCAGCGGATAGCCGGAGATGGCGCCCTCGAGCAGCACCTCGCGCACCCCTTTCTCCACCGCCGGGATGAACTGCGAGGGAATCACCCCGCCCACCACCTTGTCGACGAATTCGAAACCGCCGCCCCGGGGCAGCGGCTCGATACGCAGGTACACCTCGCCGAACTGGCCGGCGCCGCCGGTCTGCTTCTTGTGCCGGTGATGCCCCTCCGCCTTGGCGGTAACGGTTTCCCGGTAGGCGATGGACGGCAGCGACGTGGCCACCTTGACGCCGTACTTCTCCGCCACCTCATCGAGCGCATTGCGCAGGTGCAGCTCGCCGATGCCGAACAACACGGTCTCGTTCATCGCCGGAATGTGATCGAGGCGCAAGGTCGGGTCTTCCGCGCAGAGCACGGAAAGAGCCTCGTTCGCCTTCTGCGCCTGGGCATCGGATTCCGCGCTGATGGCCCGGCCGTACATCGGCTCGGGCAGCGCGGCGGATTCGAGGCGGGTGTCGTCCTGGTCGTGGGCGTCGTGCAGAACCGCATTGAAGAACACCTCCTCCGCCCGCGGTATGGCGCAGATGTCCCCGCAGGCCGCCGCCTCGACTTCCGTGTGGTCCGAGCCGTTGAGCTTGAGCAGATGGCCGATCTTCAGCGGCTTGCGCGCATCGCCCACGAATATCTGCCGGCCGCGCCTGAGCGTTCCCTGGTGCACCCGGAGCGCCGCCATGCGGCCGCGGAAGGGGTCGATATCCACCTTTACCACATGCGCCACCGCATGGGCGTCCGGGTCGGGCGCGAGTGTGACGGGCTCCGCACCGGCGCCGGTCACGAACACCGGCGGATTGCCCTCGGTGGGGGATGGCATCAGCCTGGCAATCACATCGAGCAGTTCCGGGATGCCGGTGCCGGTGGCTGCGGATACGAAGCATACCGGCACCAGATGGCCATCTCGCAACGCCTTCTCGAAGGCATCGTGCAACTGTTCAGGGGCGATCTCGCCCTCTTCGAGGTACGCCTCCATCAGGTCGTCGTCCATTTCGACCACCTGGTCGACGATTCGCTCGTGAGCGTCTTCCACCGTGCCGAGATCGGTTTCCCCGCCGTCGCCGTGAAAGAAAACCTCGACCACCTTCGCCCCGTTGCCGGCCGGCAGGTTTACCGGCAGGCATTCGGTGCCGAATGCGTTCTGAACCTGTTCCAGCACCGAGGCGGCATCGACGTCTTCCGCATCGATCCGGTTGACCACCACCATGCGGCACAGGCGGCGCTCACGAGCCGCATCCATGGTGCGTTGCGTCATGGTCTCGACGCCGGTCGCGGCGTTCACAACAACGACGGCGGTCTCCACGGCCGGAAGGACCGACAGTGCCCGGCCGATGAAATCGGGGTGCCCCGGCGTGTCGAGCAGGTTGACGTGCACGCCGTCGTGGTCGAAATGGCAGAACCCGGTCTTGAGCGAGTGCTTGAGTTCCCTTTCCCGGGGATCGGAGTCGGAAACCGTGGTTCCGGCGTCAACGGAGCCCTTGTGCGGAATCTTTCCGGCGCCGTGCAGCAGGGCATCCGAGAGTTCGGTCTTGCCGGCGCCGCTGTGTCCCACCAGGGCAATGTTACGGATCTGTTCGGTGCTGTATGCCACGTCCTTGGTGCCTCCCAGCCATTATTCGTCGGTTTGCCCGACTATAGACCGATTGCCTCCCGGGCGCATCGGCAAAGGCGACAACGGCATGGGCCGCTGCTAAAGTGGTCCGGGGTGGAATCGGGAACGGCGTTTTACCATGATTGAATTCGTCAGGCACCCGCTTGCCATGGACGGCAGACCGTCGAGTGGGCCCCGCTGAGCGACCGGACTGCTATGCCCAGGGGCAGCGGAAAAAGCGAAAAACCCAGGAAAGACTCGCGCGAACTGATTCTGGACGGCGCGGAAACGGTCTTTTCGGAAAAAGGCTTCTACGGCTCCACCACCCGTGAAATCGCCGCGCGGTCCGGCGTGCACCTCGGGCTCCTCGGCTATTACTTTCCCACCAAGCTCGACCTGTATCGAGCGGTCGTCACGCGACGGGCCGAGCAATATTCCAATGCCATACGGGAGTCTCTCGGTGCGGCGCGGGGCGGTGGTGAATGGAAGGACGTATCGGTGGCAGCCCTGATCAAGGCGCTTTTCAGGCCCATTGTCGACTTTTCGCTGAACGGCGGGCCCGGATGGAAAAACTACATCAGGCTTTTGGCGCGCGCGGCCAACACCCGGCGCACCGAACCCTACCTGCAGACCTTCATGGAAACCTTCAATCCGGTCAGCCTCGAGTTCATCGACATTCTCAGGCAACGCTTCCCCGACGCCGCCGAAGAGGACATCTACTGGTCGCAGAGCTTCCTGGCGGGCACCATCAACCACGCGCTTATCGAAACGGAGGCGGTAGACCGGTATTCCAAGGGCCTCTGCAAGTCCTCCGACCTGGAAACCGTGCTCGCCAAGCTGGGCCCGTTCTTCGCGGCCGGCATGTCCCGTCTCGCCGAGGGCGACGGCTGAACCGGAACGCGCCCCGCGTCAGTTCCCGAAGGTGTCCAGCACGCCCTTGGCGAAACAGATGGCTCCCAACGCCAGGATGACGTAACCGCTGATACGGCGGAATCTTTCCTCATCGAGGCGACCGAGCAGCCGCGTACCGATGCGGGCGCCCGGAACGGCGATCAGGCAGGCCGCGGCAATCAGCCACAGGGGCCCATCCACATCGGTATCCACGGCCGCCCCCACCACCACACCGTAATAGCCGATCTTCGCCAGGTGTCCGAGTGTCTGGGTGAAGGCCTTGCTCGCGACCACCTGGTAGCGGTTGAGCGATGAATTGAGAAAGAACGCATCGAGCAGCGGCCCGGAGGCGCCGGCACAGAGTTGCGCCGCGGTGACCACGAACCCGCAGCAAAACGCCGTGAACGGCCGCCGGACGTCGAGGACGAGACCCGCCGGCATGGCCCGCGCCAGCCAGGGAAAGGCGCCGATCAGCATCAGCACCACGCCGGGCTCCGGCACCAGGGTCACGGCGGCGAACCCGCCCAGCACCAGGACCGCACCGGCAACGTACGGAGGCACGATTTCCCACCGCATGTGCCGGCGCAGAAACAGCCAGCGCGCCCCGTTCGATGTGGCCTGCACCGCGCCGTGCACGATCATCGCTGCGGAG
>CAZWZH010000195.1:0-15135 GCA_964638775.1 uncultured Pseudomonadales bacterium | reverse complement strand
CGGTGCTACTGGCCAAAATTCCGACAAACAAGCACGACGACAAGAATCCCAGCGCCGATTAACCGCGTTTCCAGCAAAAAATCGTTAGTTCGACCTGTCTCCAGCCTCTACAATCGACCTTCGTGAATAGGTCGGGCTAGCCGTTCAAATCCACCAATCCGCGGCCAACCATTTCGCCCGCGAGTATGCGGTCGATGGCCTCGGAGAGCGTATCCAGCGTCAGCGGCGCCACCAGTTCCTCCAGGGAGCCCAGTTGCCAGGGACCGGCCAGCTTGTTCCAGATTTCCGCCTTGTCCTCGAGCGGCAACTGCACCGAATCGATGCCAAGCAGGTTCACGTGCCGCAGGATGAACGGCAGCACAGTCGCCGGTATCTCCGGCGATGCCACCAGCCCGCAGGCCGCCAGGCTCGCCCCGTAGCGCAGCGATTTCAGCCCGTTGACCAGGATCTGCCCGCCGACGGTATCCACCACCCCGCCCCAGGTCTCCCGCAGCAGCGGCCGCTCCGCCCCGGCCAGCGCATCGTCGCGACCGAGCACCTCCGCGGCGCCGAGGCCGCGCAGGAAGTCGTGCTGCGAATCCTTGCCGGTCACCGCATGCACTTCATAACCCAGGTGCGCCAGCAGCTTCACGGCCACCGACCCCACGCCCCCGGTGGCGCCGCTCACCAGCACCGGGCCGCCGCCCGGATTCATGCCGGCTGTTTCCAGCTTGTGCACCGACAGCGCTGCCGTGAACCCGGCCGTGCCCAGAATCATGCTCGACCGCACATCGAGGCCGGCCGGCATCGGCACCGCCCACCCGGCCGGAACGCGGATCTTCTGCCCGTAACCGCCCGATGTGTTCATCCCCAGGTCGAACCCGATGACGATCACCTCGTCACCCGGTGAAAACTGCTCCGACGAGCACTCAGCCACCGTTCCGGCCGCATCGATCCCCGGCGTGTGCGGAAAATTGCGCGTGACCCCCGGATTGCCGGTAGCCGACAACGCATCCTTGTAGTTGAGCGACGAATACGTCACGTCGATCAGCAGTTCACCCTCCGGAAGACCGGCGGTGTCGCGCTCGACGACACTGCGGGTGAACGCCCGTTTCCCGTCGGTTTCGGTCTTCTCGACCAGGAATGCGCGAAATGAAGTCATGGGTCACCTGAAGCTATTGCGGATTTGAAGATTACGCCGGGTACAACCTGCCAACCCGGCACCGCCAGCGCGCCATTGTAGCCCCAGTGCCACGCCTTTCCGATAAGATCTGTTATGCCGGTTAACGGGAGGCGGCATTGGAGCCAGGTTTCGAATCGGGTTGCCGGAAGACTCCTGCCCTCCTTCCGAGGGCCGCGCTCTGGCCAATCAAGTCGATCACGTCCTCAAGCCAGGTCCTGGCCTCGTCGTGGCGACTTATATCGGCGATGAATTCCTGCCCCCGCCCAACGGTCTGCAACGAATCCCTGCCTTCCCAACGATCCGACCGCCCGTGATAGGTCAGCCCGACCCGGCGCAACCAGCCCGGTACGCGCCAACGGCTGACCTGCCCGCCCGGCCGACTGAGGCGCAGGTCATCGGTCGCCGTCGCCGCTTTCAGCCCCCGGCCGACATAGAGGCAGTTGTTGCGCGGCCACCGCCCGATCGTATGCGGATGACGGATCGCGAATCCGCTCGGCTGCGCGGTCGGGCCTGGGTCGACGCCGAGCAGGAACCGTTCCTCCACGCGCAAGAATCCGAATAACCGGTGGTGGCGATCGCTCCCGTCGAGTTCCGAAAAAAGCCCGAAGAACAGGAACACATCGCCGCCCGAGACGCCGTTGTTCGCCAGGTGGCTCTGTGCCGCGGCGATCTGCCCGAACGCGCACCGTCCGTTCTCGAACATCGGGTCGCAGTGGCACAGATTCGCGCCGGTCAGCCGGCGTCCGGTGACATGTTCCACCAGAGTGCCGAGCCCCAGATCGGCATAGGTGGTATGGGAGCGCTGTTTGGCCGGGATCGGCAGGCTCACCGGAACACCTTCCACGATGGGCGAGGGAAATCCGCCCGAGGCGCTGTCGAATCCCTTGCGGCTGAAGACCAGCCTCATGGCCCGCCCGGCCCGTATGCAACGAGTCCTTCCATGGAAAAACTTTCAACTCATTGATTTCAATAGATATTCAATTTGACATAATATCGATGACCCGGCACCGAGAGTAGGTATGCGGTACGGGTATCCGGCACGCCAAGCGGACGCGTTTTCGTGGAATTCGAGGGCGCAGGGGTGCTTTAAAGGTGCCGGATACCCGCACCGCACACCTGCTCTCTCCCAGCGGTCGTCTGTTCCTTGCGCGTCAGCGTCTCGGCGGGCCGGGTTGGGAACTCGCATGGAATCACTCTTACAGTACCATGGCGCCGCCCGTTCCGAGTAACAATGCAAACTCCGCGTCGCCATGCCCAACGAGATTCTGAACGCAGAGATGCCAGCCGGTGCGGTGCTGTTCTGGATGGGTGGAACGTTGCATGGCGCGGGAGCAAATACGTCCCGGGACTCGCGCTACGGGGTGATTCTCACCTATTCCCTGGGCTGGGTGCGGCAGGAGTAAAACCAGTATCTGAACGTTCCGCGCGAACGCATGGCGGACCTGTCACCGGAAGTAAGGCGTATGGTCGGGTTCGACATGTACGCCGCGCTCGGATTCCACGACCCGAGCGTTGCAGTGAACGATCGCCGCCGCTCTGCCTACAACTCCGGCGCCACCCTGAATCCACGTGTGTCCGAGGGGCGGTCGTAGCTCTCCCGAAACGAGGGCTCAGGTTTGTCGCCTACGGAATCCCAGGAATTGACCCCCTGCATCACATGTGTATGATTCTTACACATCACCCGTGCGGAATCGGCACATGGCAAGAGTTCAACTGGTGATCCCCGACGACGATCAAGCCCGCTTTCTTCGGCAGGCACGGTTGGAAGGCCTATCGTTCAGCGCCTGGCTCCGCGCCGCCGCGCGGGAGCGCCTCGAGCGCATGCGTCCCAAGCATCGATTCCGCGGGCAGGAAGATCTGGCCGCCTTTTTCGCCGCATGTGACGCTACGGAAAACGCCGACGAGATGGAACCCGATTGGGAACGGCATAAGCAAGCCATTGCCCGGTCACGTCGGAAGGGATTACCCGAAACATGACATTCGTCGACACCAATGTGTTCATGTACGCAGTGGGACGACCCCATTCTCTCCGCGCCGAGGCACGCGGGTTCTTTGCCGACGCCCTGGCGCGAAAGGTGCCATTGAGAACCTCAGCGGAGGTTCTGCAGGAACTCATTCACGCTTACATCCCCGTGGGCAGACAAGCCACCTTGGAGCGGGCAATGGCCTTGATGGACGGTCACGCCGTTACGGTCTGGCCGCTTGAGCGAGAGGACGTGACTCTAGCGGTACAGTTGCACGACCGATTCCCCAACCTTGATCCTCGCGACCTATGCCACCTTGCGAGCTGCAGACGCCGGAACGTCTCGTCAGTCAAAACCTTCGACAAAGCGCTTGCGGCAGCAGTGGGCGCATAAGGCGGGCAGCGGGTTCGCGACTGGCAGGCCACTGTTTTCAACGCGACTCCTTCAATCCGCCACGAGCGCCGGGGATGACATTCGCCATCGGCTTACTTAATGTAGCGTAAGTTGAAACTGGAACCGGTGGGAAGGGTCCTCGGTTGCGAATCCTGATTGTCAGTGATGCCTGGTATCCGCAACTGAACGGCGTGGTGCGGGCGCTGTCGACCACCCGCGACCGGCTGGCGGGCATGGGGCACGAGGTGGAGGTGATCGGGCCGGCGCCGTTCCGGAGCGTTCCCTGCCCCACTTATCCCGAGATCCGGCTCGCGCTCACCACGCCCGGACGGGTAGGGCGCCTCATCGAGCGTTTCGCTCCCGATGCCGTGCACCTGGCCACCGAGGGGCCGCTCGGCTGGTGTGCGCGGCACTGGCTGAAGCGGCGCGGCGTCCCGTTCACCACGTCGTTCCACACCATGTTTCCGCTCTACCTGAAACTGCGGGGCGGCGTACCGGAAAGCTGGTCGTTCGCATTGCTGCGCCTGTTCCACAACGCGGCCGTGCGCACCATGTATTCGACGGAAACCCTGCGCTCGACCCTCGACGGTGAGGGATTCAGGGCCCTCGCGCAATGGGTTCGGGGCGTGGATACCGACCTGTTTCGCCCGGTCCTGCCCGCGGACCTGGAGTTGTCAGGCCCCATTTTGATGTACGTCGGGCGCCTGGCCGTGGAGAAGAACCTCGATGCCTTCCTCTCCTTGGACGTTCCCGGCACCAAGGTACTGATCGGCGACGGACCTCAGCGTGCTGCGCTGGAGGCGCAATTTCCCCACGCCATCTTCCTGGGTTCCCGCTTCGGCGAGGAACTGGTGGCTCACTACTGCGCGGCGGACGTTCTGGTGTTCCCCTCGAAGACCGACACCCTGGGCCTGGTCATGCTGGAAGCGGCGGCCTGCGGCATACCCGTTGCCGCCTTGCCGGTACCCGGGCCCAACGACATCATCGGCGACAGCGGCGCGGGCGTGCTGAATGACGACCTGGGCGCCGCCATCGGGGCCGCCCTGGAGATCGACCCGAAGGTCTGCAGGGAGCACGCGCTTCGCCATACGTGGGATGCCTCCGCCCGCCAGTTCCTGAACAACCTGGAGCCTGTGAGCCTGAAGCAGGCCGCCAGCGCCGTCCGTGAAGGAGGAACCGCATGAGAATCCTGGTACTGGGCGGCGACGGCTTCTGCGGGTGGCCCACATCCCTGCACCTCTCGATGCAGGGCCATGCGGTCACCGTGGTGGACAACCTGTCCAGGCGCAACATCGACAACGAACTGCAGGTGCAGAGCCTCACCCCCATCCGCTCCATCACCACCCGGCTCGGGGCCTGGAAGGAGATCACCGGCAGGATCATCGCCTACGAACGGCTCGATGTGGCCACCGAATACGACCGGCTGCTGAACCTGCTGCGCGCGCGCCGGCCCCACGTCATCGTGCACTTCGCCGAGCAGCGGGCCGCGCCCTACTCCATGAAATCGTCCTGGCACAAGCGCTACACGGTCAACAACAACCTCAACGCCACCAACAACGTGCTGGCCGCCATCGTCGAGTCCGGGCTGGACGCGCACCTGGTGCACCTCGGCACCATGGGGGTGTACGGCTATTCGTCGACGGGCGTGCGGCTGCCGGAAGGCTATCTCACCGTGAAGATGACGGCCGGCGACGGCGCCGAGGTGGAGCGGGAGATCCTCTACCCCGCCAACCCCGGCAGCATCTACCACATGACCAAGACCCAGGATCAGCTCTTCTTCGCCTTCTACAACAAGAACGACGAGGTGCGCATCACCGACCTGCACCAGGGCATCGTCTGGGGAACCCAGACCCGGGAGACGCGCCTGGACGAGCGGCTCATCAACCGCTTCGACTACGATGGCGACTACGGCACCGTGCTGAACCGTTTCCTGATGCAGGCCGCCATCGACTACCCGCTCACCGTGCACGGCAGCGGCGGCCAGACCCGGGCCTTCATCCACATCCAGGACACCGTGCGCTGCATCGAACTCGCCATCGAGAACCCGCCGGCCCGGGGCGAGCGGGTAAAGATCCTGAACCAGCTCACCGAAGTGCACCGCCTGATCGACCTGGCGAAACTGGTCGCGGAGCTGACCGGCGCGCGGGTCGAGCACGTACCCAATCCGCGCAAGGAAGCGGATGCCAACGACCTCGAAGCAACCAACGCCGGGCTGCTTGGCCTGGGGCTCAAGCCAACGACCCTGCGCGAGGGGCTGCTGACCGAAGTCACCGACATCGCCCGGCGCTACGCCTCGCGCTGCGACCGCCGCCGCATTCCCTGCGTCTCCCACTGGACCCGCGACATCGCCGAGGCGGAACAGCCACGCCCCCGCCAGGGTTCCGGTCACCGCACCGGTTCCTGAGCCCGGCTCCGCCTACAGCCGCTCCGGCAGGCGCGAAGGGGGCGCGCAGGGAACCCCCACCGTTCGCAGGGAGAGAGTGGGTGTGCGGAGCAGACTGGCTAAACCGCTCCGGGAGCGCCACAATTCAGGTGCCCGAGGAACCTGCTACGGCCAGTTTGAGGAGGTCCGGAACATGACGCCACTCTCGAGATGCCGACACATCCCGGCGCTTGCGATCGCGATGCTCGCAACCGCCGCCGGCCACACCGACAGCTTCCGTCCCGAACCCCTCGGCCAGGTGGAGTCGCTGCCCGCCGTCTATCCCGACCACTGGCTCGTGCTTCACGACGCCACCTTCTTCCACATGCGCGAAGGCCGGTTCCTGTTCGTCGACCCCGCGGCGGATACCGTGAGCGGCCAGTTGCGCGGCATGGTCTCGGCGGACTTCATCGCCCACTACGAGCAGAGCCCCTCGCGCCGCGAGCACTACGTGATCGAGTCGTTCTTCTCCCGCGGCGGCCGCGGCGGCGACCGCACCGACGTGGTGACGGTCTACGATACGGCGAGCCTGGAGGTGGCCGGCGAGATCGTGATCCCGCCGAAGAAGGTCAGTTCCATGCCCGAGATCTTCGGCACTGCGCTGGTGGCCGGCGACCGGCTGCTGGTGGTCTACAACTTCGCGCCCGGCCAGTCGATTACCGTGGTCGATCTCGAAAAACGCGAATTCGTGGCGGAATACCCGATCTCCGGCTGTGCCCTGGTCGTTCCCACCGGCGAATCCGGCGTCACGTCACTCTGCAGCGACGGCTCCCTGCTCACCACCGTGCTGACCGCAGAGGGGGAACTCGCCGGCAGTCACCGTAGCGAACCCTTCATGAATGCGGACGACCCCATGTTCGAGAAGGCCGCCATCATCGACGGCATCGCCTACTTTCCCACGTTCATGGGTAACGTGGTACCGGTCGACCTGAGCGGCGAAGCCCCCGCACCGGGCGAGCCCTGGTCGCTCTTGAGCGCCGACGAACGGGCGTCCGGCTGGCGCCCCGGCGGCTGGCAACTGGTCGCCTCCGACCGCAGCGGCCGCTTCTACGTGCTGATGAACCCCGAAGGGAAGGAAGGCAGCCACAAGGACGGAGGCAGCGAAGTCTGGGTCTTCGATGTCGGCGCCGGGCAGCGCGTCGCGCGCATCCCCTTGCCGAATTGGGGTATCTCCATTGCCGTCAACAGCGACGAGCAACCGTTGCTGGTGGCGACCAACGGCGGGTTCGCCCTGGAGACCTACGACGCCACCTCCGGCGACTTCATCAAGACCCTGGCGGTGCAGACACAGACGGTCTTCGTGACACGGGGCATGCGCCGGTGACCGATGCCCTCGCCCTGGCTTCCGGCTGGACCCTGGCCGGCATCTTCCTCTTCGCGGCAGTACACAAGGCACGCAACTACCTTTCGTTCCGCGCCGTGCTGAGCCAGTACAACCTGCTGCCCGAGGCGCTCGTGGGCATCGCCGCCCCGGCCATCGTCGCCGCCGAAATACTGGCCGCGCTCGCGCTGCTGACCCCGGCGGGCATACTGCCAGGCGTGCCGACCGCTTCGCTGGCGGCGCTGTTGCTGTGCCTCTACACCGGCGCCATCGCCGTCAACCTGATGCGCGGCAGAACCGCCATCGATTGTGGCTGCGGCGGCGAACCGACGCCCCTGTCCGGTTGGCTGCTGGCGCGCAACGCACTGCTGCTCGGCCTTGCCTTCACGGCCGCGACAGGCGCCACGCCCAAGTGGACGTCCGGCCTCCTGCTGCTGGCCGCGGCTCCCACCGCCTTCCTGTGGAGCGCCTACGCCATCGGCAATCAGTTGCTGGCAAACCGCCACCGTGCCTGGCCGGAGCTGCCCGGCTGGCAGGACGGCTGACCGGCATTGCGGATGAACGCTCTGCTGGTCGCTTCCAACGTGATCCTGTGGGCAGCGGTACTCGGCCTGGCGCTGCTCGTCTACGCGTTGACGCGCCAGGTGGCGGCGCTGTACGAACGAATCGCCCCTGCCGGTGCGCTGACGGTGAACGAGAGCCTGAAAGCCGGCGACCCGGCGCCCGCGGTGGACGTACAGGATCTCCACGGCAGGCCGCTGACCCTGGGAGGCACACCGTCCGACGACGCGGAGTCGCGGAGCACCCTGATCTTCTTCCTGGCGCCGGACTGCCCCATCAGCCGGACGCTGCTGCCGGTTCTGCGCTCGGTCGCGAAGTCGGAGAACTGCGTCGATATCGTGCTCGCCAGCGACGGAGGCACCGCCGATGAACACCAGGCCTTTGTCAGCGAACACGGTCTTGCCGGGTTCCCCTACGTGCTGTCGCGCACGCTCGGAGAATCCTACGGCGTCGGCAAACTGCCGTACGCGGTGCTGATCGGCGAGGACGGGCACATTGCCGCCCTGGGCCTCGTCAACTCCCGCGAACACCTTGAGAGCCTGTTCGAGGCCAAGGAACGCAAGCTCGGTTCCGTCCAGCAATACCTGCGGCAGCAGGAGCCGGAATTCTTCTACAATGCACAGTCTGGAGGGGTCGACCATTGAGATTCCCCCATGCCCGGTTCGGAGGGACCGACCCATGAAGTACCTGGACGCCTGGACCGAAACCGCCGCCCGGGGCATTGCCCGGCGCAGCAGCCGGCGCGGCTGGCTGAAAGGGCTCGCCGCGGCCCTGGCCGGCGCCTCAGCCATGCCCCTGCTGCCGGTGGCCCGGGCAGCCTCCACCCCGGACGCGGGAGCCGCCGGCATCCCCGAATCCGGCGATCCGGAGTCATGCGACTACTGGCGCTACTGCGCCATCGACGGCTTCCTGTGCGGCTGCTGCGGCGGCTCCCCGGCAAGTTGCCCCGCCGGCACCGAGATGTCGCCCATCACCTGGATCGGCACCTGCCACAACCCCGCCGACGGCAGGAACTACGTGATCTCCTACAACGACTGCTGCGGCCGCACCCCCTGCGGCCAGTGCCTGTGCACCCGCAACGAGGGCGACCGCCCCATGTACCGTCCCGACAAGAACAACGACCTGAACTGGTGCCTCGGAACCCAGTCCGCCGTTTACCACTGCTCCACCGCCATCGTCATCGGGCTCGGGCTGGAATGAGGCGAGCCTGTTCACCAGCCATCTCCCAGGGAGGGAAAAACCGGGCCAGGTTCCATTTGCTCGGTGTATTGAACCTGACCCCATCTACTCCGATGATCACAACGGGTATGGGCTGAGTCGTGCGCGCAAACGGCGTCGCCCTGGGTTGGCTGCTGGTACTGGGCCTGGCGCAGCCCCTCTGCGCCGGGGCCGAGGTCGACGACCGGCGCGCGCGCATCGACTACATGCTCAACTGCCAGGGCTGCCACCTGCCGAACGGAGAAGGCGCCGGAGACGTGCCCCGCATGACGGATTTCGTCGGCAACTTCCTCAAGGTCGCCGGCGGACGGGAATTCCTGGTCCAGGTGCCCGGCTCCGCCAATGCGCCGCTGGAGGACCAGCGGCTTGCCGAACTGCTGAACTGGATGCTCGACGAGATCAGCCGCAATCAGTTGCCGGCCGACTTCCGTCCCTATACCGCCGAAGAAGTCGCCAAATACCGCACACTGCCGCTACGGGATGTCCTGAAGACCCGCGCGCAGCTCATTCAGAAAATTGCGCTGCTGCCGCGTTGACCGGCAATTCGTACCGAAAACCGCAACGGTCGCAGCGGATTTCGTGAATCGCGCACACGCGGCCCAGGCCGGCCCTGGCCGACGTGCTCTCATTCAGGTAAGTGACTTCCGGAATCGGACCTGCGTTCGACGATCGGGCCCGGAGCCCCGGGTCGGCGCGTTCAGGCGCCCTCGAGGGCCACGCCCAGGATCACCGCGGTCGAGCAATGGTAGACCGTTGACCGCGTGCCCATGCACCAGTTGATGTCGTTGTTCGCCTGGGGCCGGTAAACGGGGCGGTCGTCCTCGTTGCGGTTGCACAGGCAGCGTCCGCAACTGCTCTTGCCGCAGCAATCGTTGTATGAGATCACGTAGTTCCTGCCGTCGGCGGGGTTGTGGCAGGTGCCGATCCAGGTGATGGGCGACATCTCGGTGCCCGGCGGGCAGGCGTTCTGCGTGCCGCCGCAGCAACTGCACAGAAAACCGTCTATGCCGCAATAGCGCCAGTATTCGCAGGTGGAGGGGTCGCCCGGATCTTCGGGGTTCCCGGTGTGCTGCGCCGGGACGTCGTCCACCGCACCCGTACTGGCCCGGGCCACGGGCAGAAGCGGCACCGTGCCGGCTCCGGCCGTCAGCGCCCCGAGCACCCCAAGGAAGCCGCGGCGCGACGTGCGCCTCGCCACATCCCGTGTGCGGTCTTCCGTCAGTCGATCCAACCATTTCATTCCGCAGTTCCTCCCGCCTCGGCGCAATTACTGGATCGCATGCACCATATACGGCGTCTCGCCCAGCGACCCGACCGTACGGAGCCACTCGCCCGTGCTTCCGTCGTAGATATCGAGCTGGCCGGCAATGTTGACGGCGAGCAGCTTCGGCTCTTCGCCTCTTGTGGCGGCGAAGCTCAACCCGGGCACCCGTAATTCAAAACGCGCCAGGCGCTCACCCGAACCGGTGTCGAACAGCCAGGCTTCAGGCGCCGGATCCTTGTGGCTGCCCTCGTAGCCGTCGGGCGTCATGCCGACCCAGAGACGGCCGGAGTCGTGACCGGCGGTCCAGTGCCAGCCGGCGGGGCGCCAGTTCGCCGCGCGTTCTTCCGCGCTGGTCAGCCACCATCGCCCGAGGATGCGCGGGGTGTCGCCGGACACATCGATGGGCTGCACCTCGCCGCCGTAGCTCACGAAATGCCAGGAGCCACCGACCTTGGCGGCTTTTTCGGAAAGCGGGTCGTTGTCGATATCGTTGAACGGCTCGCTCGACCAGCGCCCCGCTTCCGTGCCCGCCTCGTCGAGCGTCACGGCGAGCAGCCTGCCGTCGCCGCACAGCATGACGAATCCCCCGGCCTCGTCGGGATAGACCAGCGCGCAACCCGGGGCCGGAATCTCGGACGCCACCGCGCGGCTGTCGAGATCGATGACGGTCACCGAGGTACCGGGATTCTGGTTGAATACCAGCAGGAAGCGATCGTCGGCGGTCACCGCCGAATTGCCGAGATTGACGACGGTATTGGCGCGCCGGGGCGGCAGTTCGATATCCGCCTGCAGGGCCAGGTTGGCGAAGTCGTAGACGGCCACGAAATCGCCGCGCTCGCCCCGCACGCCGCGGCTGTGAATTGTCTCGCCCACGTAGAACTCGCCGCGGGCAATCGAGTGGTTCAGCGTCGCGAACTGGCCGGCGCTCAGCATGCCCTTGAAGCGGCGCGTCTCGATGTCCACCAGGGAAAAGCTCGAATCGATCAGGCTGCCGAAGGCGAAGTCGTGAACCATGGCGTAGGTTCCGGGATAGGGCACGGACAGGGTGACGATGTTGGGGATCGGTTCCGACTGCAGTTCCGCCCCGCCGGCGACCGGCCACGCCAGTAGCAGAACAAGGGCTGCATGCCGCGGGATTCGTCTTGGTTTCTGCATCTGAGGTTCCCTTTCAGGCCCACCCGGCCGTGGCTCGGAACGACGAACCGCGTGGCGGGCAGCTACCGGCTGTCCACCCTCCGTCGTGCTCGAAAACCCCTTGAAAATAGCGATTCTCTATTTACAAGTCAACTGTACTATTTTTAGAATGCGGACGGGTCAATTCGTGCCTCAGGCAGGGGAATGAATAGGAGAGCAAGCATGTCGGTTCGAACAGCAGTAGCCCTTTTCGCCGCACTCGTCATGGCGCCGCCGCTGAACGCGGCCGTCATCGAAGAGGTGGTGGTCACCGCCCAGAAACGCGAACAGAACGTACAGGATGTCGGCATCGCCATCAGCGCCGTCACCGGCGAGCAGATGCGCCAGCTCGGCTACACCAACGCCCAGCAGGTCACCGCGCTCGCGCCGGGCGTCCATACGGTGCAACCCAACGGCGAGGCCAACTACGCCATCGCCATGCGCGGCGTCGCCGCCAACGATTTCACCACCAACGTGGAGAGCCCGGTGGCGATCTATCTCGACGAGGTGTACATCAGCCAGATGTCCGGCAGCGGCTTCATGCTCTTCGACATGGAGCGCGTGGAACTGCTGAGAGGCCCCCAGGGCACCCTTTACGGGCGCAACGCGACCGGCGGGCTGGCCCACTTCGTCACCGTCAAGCCCGCGCAGGAAGCCGACGGCTACGCACAGCTCACGCTCGGCAGCTACGACCAGGTGAAATTCGAGGGCGCCGTGGGCGGCGGCCTTGCCGAGGGAATCTCGGCACGTGTCTCGGTGGCCACCCACGACAACAACGGCTACATCGAGAACCGCTTTCTCGATGAGCGCCTGAACAACGCCAACGAGTGGGCCGGGCGCGCGCAGGTGCTGTTCGAGCCGTCGGATTCATTCGACGTGCTGCTGAACTACCGGCGCTCGGAGCAGGACATCGACACGGGGTTCTTCGAGCACGTCAGCGCCAATGTCAGCGGCATGCTGACTCCGAACGAGGTGAACCAGGTTCTCGGCTACATCGACAACGACGGCGATGTCTACGAAGGCGATTACGACCGTGACGGGCACAACGACCTGGTTACCGAGGGATTCACGGCCACGGTCAACTGGGCATTCGACCGCTTCACCCTGACCTCGATCACCGACTACTCCACGGTGAAACGGGACTACATCGAAGACTCCGATGCCTCCCCGGTGCCTCTGTTCAACTTCTTCCTCACCACCGATGCACAACAGTTCTCCCAGGAAGTCCGGCTGAACGGGTCGACGGACACCATGGACTGGGTCGCCGGCGTGTACTATCTCGATCTGTCCGTGGACGACTCCAACGGCGCGGAAACCGATCCGTTCATCGACCCGGCGGGCGATACGCCGGACATTACCGGCCTGGACAACCCGTACGAGACCAACACGGAATCCTGGTCGATCTTCGGGCAAATCGAACGCCGCCTCGGCGACAACCTGACCGGAATCCTCGGCGCACGCTGGATCCGGGACGAAAAGGACCATGCCTACGCGGTCAACGTCGTCGACTTCATACCGGGCACCGTGCAGCGCAACGGCAACCCCAACATCCTCGTGCAGCTTGCCGACTACAGCGGCGAGCGGGAAGACGACGAGTTCTCCGTGCGTGCCGCGCTGAACTACGACCTGAGCGAGGACGTCATGATCTACGGAAGCTGGAACCGGGGCGTAAAGGGCGGCGGCTACAACTCGCCGGTGTTTCCGCTGAATCCGCCGCTCGGATACGACGACGCCACCATGAGCTACGACCCGGAGCAGCTCGATGCCTTCGAGGTGGGTTTCAAGTCGCGCCTCGCCGGGGGCCTGGCCATCTTCAACGGCGCCGCCTACTACTACGACTACAAGGACTACCAGGCATTCCAGATCATCGGGCTGGACACCATCACCACCAACGCCAACGCCGACTCCTACGGCTTCGAGCTGGAGTTGCAGGCAACGCCCACCGACGGGCTGGACGTGATCCTCGGCCTGGCCTACAACGACATCGAGGTGAGCCTCGGCGACGGGCCGAAGACCACCTCGGTGCAGTCGCCCAAGTGGAACCTGAACGGGCTGGTGCGCTACGCCTGGCCGCTCGCCGGCGGTGAACTGGCCGCACAGTTCGATGCGCTCTACCGGTCGAAGCACTACTTCTCGCTGACGGGCCTTGAGACCGTCGAAGAGGACGGCTATGCCATCGCCAACGCCTCGCTCAGCTACACGAGCGGGAACGGTGGCTTCACGGTCACGGGATTCGTTCACAACCTCGGCGATGTGCAGCACCTGGTGCAGACCTTCGACCTGTCCGGGCCGGACGTATTCGGCATGGTCGAGCAGTACTACAACAAGCCGCGTTGGTGGGGTGTCAGTCTGGCAATGAACTTCTGAAGCGGCGGCCCGGCTCGAGCCACGAGCCGCCGCCGTGGCAGCAGGCACCTTCTCCAGTAAGATACGAACCAGGCTCGCAGACCGGGAAGCGGACGACATTGGCCACATGCTCCGGCCGGCAGGCCCGGCTGAGCGGCATGCTCCTGAAGAGCGCCACTCCGTACCGCAAGGACGGGATGACTTCTCCGTTGCAACGGCCGGCGGCGAAGGCATGGAAGTTCGAGCCGGAACGCAGGACGGACAGGTCACGCCTTGAACTGGTTGATCGCTTCGAATCTCGGGCTGTTGGTTGCGCTGACGATGCTCGGCGTTGTGGTGCTGTCCCTGGCCCGGCAGATCGGCGTGCTGCACGAACGCACCTCGCCTGCCGGGATATCGCCACGGCAACTTCGGCAAGGGCAACCCCACGATCCACTGGCGCTGACGCTCACCAGCGTTACGGGCGCCTCCACGGCGCTGGCCGACCTTGCGCAGGGCCGCGGCCTCGCCATCCTGTTCGTCGGTTCGGACTGCCCCATCTGCAAGGCCCTGCTTCCCGTATTCGAGCCGGCGCTCGCACACCTCGACCTTCCGACATGCTACGCTGGCGGCAACGAACCCGTCGATGTCCAGGCGCGCTACGCCGCGGAAAACGCACTGGATCCGGAACGCTGTTTCGTCGGTGTGGATCTGGCTGCAGCGCTCAACGTAATGCTGACCCCGACGCTGGTCGTGGTCGACAGCAACGGAGAAGTGGTGTTCAGGGAGACGCTCCGGGGACCCGGGCATCTCCATAGGGCAGTCGCCGGGCTCAACCGGGCGCAGACGGTTCCTTCGGCGCCTGAGCGAAAGTCCTCATGAACCCGACCGCCGACAATCCGAACATCCGAACCGGCAAACACCGGAAAGGACGGCGCACGGCCGCCCACATCCTCGAGCAGTCGACACAGGTGCTCATGCGCGACGGGTACAGCCAGTTCTCGCTGCGCCGGGTAGCCCAGGCCGCGGGCGTGACGCTGGGCAACCTGCAGTACTACTTTCCCACCAAGCCCGACCTGGTGGAGGCCATGCTCGTCCACGTCATCGAGGGCTATGTGGAGACTTTCGACCGGTTGATGGCGGAAGTGGGAGGCCGGCCGGAAGAACAGCTTACCGCGGTGCTGACCTACGTGATCCGGGACCTGACCAATCCGCGCACCACGGTACTGTTCCCCGAACTCTGGTCCATGGCCAATCATGAACCGGCGATTCAGCAGTACGTCGAAGACCTGTATGAAACCTATCGGCGCATCGTCGCCGGCCTCATCGCCC